>CAYTAS010000012.1:0-56761 GCA_964435885.1 uncultured Nitrospira sp.
ACGTGCGCGTGAGAATGAGTACGCCCGCTTTGGCGATGTAATGGGCGGTCACGTCGGGCTGCGCTTCCATCTGATCGGCATTCGCCATACTGAAATTGACGATGCGGCCGGTCTTGCGGGCCTTCATGCCAGAGGCAACGGCTTGGGTGAGGTAGAAAATAGGATGCAGGTTGCCGTCGAACATCTCGTTCCAGCCTTCGACGGTTTCCTCGAACAGGTTGATGCGATGATACGGGCCCGCGCCGTTAATCAGAACATTGATGTGCCCCCACGCTTTCTCGACCTGTGAGACCAGAGCTTTGGCCGCTAAGGGATCAGAAACATCGCAGCGAATGGCCAGCCCTGTCCCTCCTCGCTGTTCGATCTCCTGGACCGTTCGTTGTGCGGCTGCTTCGCTGGTTCTGTAGCAGATAGCGATCTTCCACTGTCTGGTCGCCAGGTCAAGTGCGATACCTCGTCCGATGCCTTTGGCCCCTCCGGTAATCAGTGCAACCTGTTGGTCCATGCGGTTCCTCGCCTGAATAGGTGGTGAAGTATTATGTTCTTGAACGCAATCGTTTCGTGAGCGCTTGCAGTACGCCGGTGGTACGGAGTGAAAAGGCTCGTTCATGCTTGGGTTTCTTGGCCTCGGCGTTGCACGATTCAATCAGTGCCTCAAGATCGACCAACGTATCGACATCGCGCCAGGGTTGAATTAAAGCCGCTTTAAGTCCAAGCACAGCTGCTCGCTCTTGCGTGAGTTTCATGACCTGATCGGTCGACCAGGGCATGTCCACGAAGAGTTTCGGGACCGGCTTGCTCAGCCCAATCAGATAGTAGCCGCCATCCAAGGCCGGACCGATGACGAGATCGTGGCTGTCGAGCAGGGTGAGCGCCTGTCTGAAATATTCAATCGGCACGGTCGGCACATCAGTTCCGATGATGATCGTCCGGCGATAGCCACGCAAGACCATCGTCTCCACGGCCTCATGCATGCGGGCGCCGAGGTCATCCCCGATCTGATCGATTAGTTTGACTCCCTGCCGTTCCTCCATGATCTTGAAGAACACGTGGGTAGAAGACGGCGTGCAGGCAAGGTGACGATCCATCTGCAACTTCAGCTTTCCCACGGCGGTCTTTGTGCGTTCGAGCGTGTCCAACACAAAGCTTCCGTGCAGTGTGGCTGCTTCGTCAGGAGTGAGAGGTGGGCAGAGGCGCGTCTTGACCTGTCCAGGAATCGGGGCTTTGGCGAAAATCACGAGGGCGGTGTGAGACGCGAAGGCCGCTTCGCCGACGATGCGAGGCGAGCGTGAAGTGTGAGGTGATTTCAGATTGGTGGATTGTTTGTCTTCCGAGGGGCTTGTCGTTCTATCGTTCACGCCTCTCGCCTCCTTACTCCGGACCACTCCCGGACTATCGAACTGTTCTATACCATCGACTCAAGTGTGTCGGGCTGACTCCCGCCCAGTACAGGAGGCGCAGCGTCCACATGAGCAGAATGGTTCTCAGCGGGCCCTGGGTGTCCCACCGTCGAAACGAGGTCACGACCGTGTCCCGTAGCGCCACAATGCGACCGGCTTGCTGGAGGCGTCTGCTGAATTCGATATCTTCCATCAAGGGGATCTCGGAGAAGCCGCCGAGCGCCTCGAATACCTCACGTCGGACAAACAGGGCTTGATCGCCGGTGGCAATTCCGGTCAAGCGCGACCGGCGATTCATCAGCGCACTGATGACTTGACTCCAGGCTGAAGAGCGATCGAACCGGACGTCGAAACGCCCACCTACCACGGACGGGCTGGCCAAAGCTGATTGCACAATCCGTTCTGTTTGGGGCGGGAGCTGGGTGTCGGCATGCAAGAAGAGGAGGACTTCGCCCTGACTGGCCTTTACTCCCTCATTCATTTGAGTCGCGCGCCCCCGTGGCGCCGTGATGAGGCGGGCGTTAGTCGTGTGCGCGCAAAATTCCTGAGCAAGGTCAAAGGTGCGGTCGGTGCTGCCTCCGTCGACGATGATGATCTCGGTGGGGGCGGAGGCCAATAAACATGCAAGAGCCTGCGGCAGACTCCGTTCTTCGTTGAAGGTGGGGATGATGACGGAGATCGTCACCTTGGAGGTCACGGCGCGGGCTTCTTCGGTTCGACGAACATGAAGTACATCACGATGATGATCGTAGTCCAAAACAGAACCTGCTTGTGCCAGAACAAGACTTCGCCGTACTGAAAAAGGACCAAAGCCAAGGTGACGGCCAGGCCCATGACTCCGTAACGAATGCCGGGCGTTTCAATGGCCGCGTTGGCCCAGATCGTCAGGCCGGCAAAATAAATGAGAAACGGTACCTCATTGATCTCGAACCCGCCGCTGATCGAGAGGAAGACGTTCAAAAAGCCGATGAACATCAGCGCGGTTCCGATCATCAAGCCGATGACGTGGACTTGATGCTCGTTCCCGCCTTCCTGCCCGCCTGATCCGGGCGGAGGAGTGGAGCGCGTCGGTTCGTTGTGAGACGGCGGAAGGTTGGATGGAGTCATGGCTAGACCTTGAAATGTTTGCTCAATGTCAGTGTTTGTCGTTGATAGGATGATCCCAACCCCGATCCATAGAGGTGCGTCGGAACGTCCATCATTTTGTCGTAGACGACTTTGAAAAAAGTCTGCCCGTCATGGATTAAGAATGGCACATCATGAGGGCGAACTTCCAGCACGACTTGCGTCCCGTTGAGTTCTCCCTTGGAACCATAGCCGAAGCCGGGGTCGAAAAAACCGGCGTAATGCGTTCGTAGCTCACCGCAAGCCGCCTCATAGGCCACCATTTCAGCCGCATAGCCGGACGGAACGCGGATGCGCTCCTTTGAGGCGAGGATGTAGAACTCCTCCGGCTCCAAGAGCAAACTGTCCTGACGATGGCGGGGAAGCGGTTCCCAAAAATCCGATGCGGCATAATGACCGATTTTCGCGAGATCGATGACGTGACTGTTCTTCTTTGCCCGGTACCCGATCACCCGGGTGTTTCCCCGGTCCGATCCTGCCAGATCGATACGAAGGAACAAGCCACGATCGGCGCGAAAGTCCCCGGTTCCGACCGGCTTGTTCGATGCACCACTTTGGTAAAGCAGCGGCGTCCTTCGATGGAGGGACAGGAGGACTTGGTCTGACACTGCGGCTTCGCCGGCGACGAATCGGATCTGATTCAGGGATTGCCCGGTACGCACCTTGACGGCAAAGGAGCGTGGGACGACTTCCAGAAACAACTGGCCTCGATAGCCGGCTCGGATTTCGTCGAATCCGGCGGTGAGATCCGTGACCACGCGGGTAAAGACATCCAAGCGTCCGGTCGTGCTCTTGGGGTTTGCGCGCGCACGGATGGTTTTTGGAAGAGCAAGTTGTTCCAACAGGGGAACCAAGTAGACGTGGCCCTTCTCCAGAATGGCGCCCCCCGTCAGGTCCATCTCGTACATGACCAGATCCGACTGATAAAAATCCAGCACGTTGAGCCGGGAAGAGATGGCCGACAACTCGGGTAAGAAACTGCTGATCAGCCGGTAGGCTTTAGGGCCGAGGCGGAGATCAAGGCTGGCCGGTTGAAGTTGTCGTTCTTCGATGGTCGGCGAACACGTCACGGCACGGCTCGCAATCAGTCGCTTGATATCTTGATAGGGGAGAATGCCGGACCGGCGAGATCGCGTCGTCACAGGTCGTCCGATTCTCCGCCACAGCTGTTTCCCCAGGACGCAAAGCCGTCGCGATCGGGATAGCTGTCACTGCAGGCCGCAAAGGCGTCCTCAACAGGGGCCTCACGCGAGGATCGGGCGCCGACCATCGGCAGTTCTCGTCCCGACCCAGCCTTCGGCTGGGGATAGAGGAACGACTTGTTCTCGTAGTTACGGAGGAGGGCGCTGTCTTCGTCCAGGTGGACCAAGTAGTCGTCGGGTAACAAGGGAATCTTGCCGCCGCCGCCTGGCGCATCGATGACGAAATGGGGTACGGCCATTCCGCTGGTATGGCCTTGGAGGGCCTTAATGATGTTCAAGCCGGTTTCCACGGTCGTCCGGAAATGATTCGTCCCCTTCGTCAAATCGGCCTGGTACAGGTAATAGGGCTTCACACGCGCGAGGAGAAGCTGATGGACGAGGCGCTTCATGGTCTCGGGATCGTCGTTGACATCCTTCAGCAGAACGGTTTGGGCGCCCAACGGAATACCGGCATCCGCCAGCATGCCGCAAGCGGCTTTGACCGCGGGCGTGAGTTCATCGGGATGATTGAAGTGGAGGTTCATGTAAATCGGATGATACCGTTTCACCATCTCGCAGAGCTTGGGCGTGATGCGTTCGGGTAATGAACCTGGGACTCGAGAACCGATTCGGATCAGTTCCAAGTGTGGAATCGTGCGAAGCGCCTTGAGGATCCGCTCAAGGAGGTGGTCGGGGAGCAACAACGGGTCGCCTCCCGAGAGAATCACATCGCGCACCTCTCGGTGTTCTCGAAGATACTCGATGGCGCGGTCCAATTCACCTTTCTTGAGGAATCCGGGTTTGCCGACCAGTCGTTTTCTGGTGCAGAAACGACAGTAGATCGGACATTGATTGGTCACCATCAGCAGCACTCTGTCCGGGTACCGGTGCACAAGGTGGGGCACCGGGCTCATGAGATCTTCTTCTAACGGGTCGTCATCGGCTGCAAAATCGTCCAGCTCTGCCGCATCGGGGACGACCTGCTTCCAAATCGCGTCTCCCGGAGATCGGATGGTCTCGAGCACAGTCGGCGTGATTCGCACGGGATATGGGCCGACGATCGCTTCGACCTCTTTCTCGTCGAGCCCGAACCGATCCGCCAGGTCTTTGGGCTTTACGACGCTTTGCGCGAGAACTTGTTGCCAGTGTTCCATGGATGGTCCTTCATTGCTTAGTGGATCCGGCAGGAGGGATGGTCGTCGTCTTCATCCGGTGTGTCCGGTATCGCACGGGCTTGAGACTCAAAGCGAGGCGTTAAGGTGTCGCCTGTGCCGGTCGCTCCGTATTTCGTGTCCAGATAATTAAGGATGTCCTCGGTTTCCGTCAGAACAAGATCGACGTCCTTGAGGACCGGCACGTAATATTGGCCGGACACGTCGTACACTTGCGTCCGCATCCGTCTGCTGTCGGGCACGACGATATCTTGATAGCAGAGCTTCAGGGATCTCAGTTTTTCTCGGACCACGTGACAGTCGGGGCACCAGTCAACGTGAAAAAGAGTTAGAGCCACAGTGCTATAAGGCTACCAGGAAAACGAAGAAAGTGAAACGGCGATTTTGGGTTCACTGAGGAGCAGCGCATCAGTTCGCTCGCAGAGCGCAGGGAACCAAAATCGCGTCCTTCATCCCGTGAAGAATCTTCTTATCAGCCGGACAGATGGTCGCCAGAATGCCGGCGAGCTCGACACTCTCCCCGGCAACAAAGTAATAAGGAGAGAGACGCGCTCGGCCGGACATGCGTACCATGGCTTTGCGTTCCTCGTCCATAAAGTCCATGTCAAATAATCGTCCCTTACGAAACTCTTGCAAAATGTAGGGGGTGGTGGGAAACGAGACCAGTGCGTTGCGAAGCGCGGCCACCCATTCAGTCTGCGACAAGTCATGTCCGACGGAAACGCCTCGGCTGCCCCACGCCAACTCCGAGAATCCGGAAGGCTTGATGACGAATTGCCGCTCCTTTTGCGTGGCGCTCTCGAGGTCGGTCCAGCTCGCGACGGGGCGATGACCCAGGTAGAGGTCGGGTATCGTGGCGATTGCCGGAAGCGGCGCCGGGTCAAGCAGCCAGGTTTTCGGCATGACTCGACTCAATAGATGCATGCACTCAGCTCCGAGTTCTTGTTCCCAAAAGGGACGCAACATGGGATGATGGAACAGGGCAAAAGCCGATTTTTCCTCAAGCGCCGGTTTATAGGGCGGGGTCACGGAAACCCATCCCTTCTTGGCCGCATATTGCACAAGCTCGGCCTTGGGAATGTTCAAGAGATCGAACAATTCATAAAAACGGTAGACGACGTCGACGGGTTGCTCGTGGCCTTCGACCTCGATCCGGATCCCCTGCTCCGTAAAGCGAACCTCGCGGGGCTCGACGCACCAAACGGACAGCCCTTCCTCGCGGAGCCGTTCGGCCAGCCACGACATCTCCGGTCGATAGTCTTTGGATTCCTCGGAAACCAGAATAGCGACACACCCGACGCGCTGGGCTTGATACGATCGCAGCATGCGAGCAAAACCTCGAACCATCCCATTGCGCCCTCCGACGGTCTGCGAATGACCGTCATCGAGGTCGTGATAGATCTGAGCCAGGAAGGCCGTCAGGCCGATGCCTCCAGGAACCGAATCCAGCTCAGTGATCACCATGCCGTCTTGCGTCGGAATGATATCCGGTCTTATGACGGCGGGGACCTCGTCTCGAAATCGTTTCATCCGGCTGTACTGGATCAATGACTCCGGTTTACCTTGATCGAGGTAGCCGGCGACCCAAACAGGCTGGAGGCCTTTGATGCTCGCGCTGTAGAGACGATTCAATCCTCGATAGAATGACAGGAGGTGAGGACCTAATGTACGAAAGAATTCCAGTTGGTCGGAAGATAGAAGAAGCGGGCAGGGACTGATGCGCCAGGATACTCCGAATAGACCGGTATCGCCCACGCCTGTACGAACGGTCGTACAGCGGTCATAGGCCGTCTCCGTTGAAAGTGTCGGGCACAAGGCTTGCGCGTGTTCCAAGAGTACGTACCCTTCGGCCGTCGTCGCAGCAGGTGGGACAGCGGCGCTACAGTATGCGAGCTCGGGGATGCTAGCACGCAGGGCGCAGAGCGACAAGGGCCCTGAATACCTATGATGATAGCATTGGCGGAAGCAGGACGAGAGGTCCCATGCGCCGGAACAAGGGCGTTCTTGCTACCTTTAAGCATGCGTCGTATGATTGGGCCCGATGGGCTTCATTGCGGTGGAATCCGAACCTATTATGAAGGAGTTGCCTCAGCTGGTGCCGGATTCGGTATGTTTCCGCTGTGATGTCTGCTGCCGTTTTCCTGAAGCGGATAGTTTTCTTCGTCCCTACTTTACCCGGCAAGAAATCGCCGACGCCGTGACGCATGGAGTGCCTGAGTCCTGCTTTCCGAACAAGTCCGGTTCGCAAGTGAATTTAGTCCGGAGTTCTGTCGGTGAGGGGTATCTCTGCCCAGCGTTCGATTCGACGTCCGGCCGGTGCGGGATCTACGACGTGCGCCCGGTTGATTGCCGTCTCTACCCATTGGCGTTAATGTGGGACGCCTCAGGGGAGGAGGTCCTTCTGGGGTGGGATACCAAGTGCCCCTTCATGCGAGAGGAGATCCCCGCCACGATTCGCGTCTACGCCGACCATGTTGCAAGCCTTTTGGTGAGCGGCTCTCTCGCGGACACGATCGCGGCCAATCCAAGCCTGATCGGCCGTTTTCAAGACGATGTGATCGCGCTCAAGTCCTTGCCTCACCTGACGGTCCGACTGGTCCCGCGCCGAGTCGATCCTCGACTCCGGCCCCTTACATCCTCCGATGCATCGTATTTCGAACGGGCGATCGAGAGATCTCATATGCGATCTCTCGACACATCGGCTGCCTTTGCCTTTCCGTATCATTATATGTGGACCTCGCTGCTTCCCTACTGGTGGATGGAGACTGAGGGTACGCTCTTTCTTTTCGCGCGCTCCCCGGACGGGTGGTTCATGCCGTTGCCTCCGCTTGGATCCGGCCCCTTGGATGGCGCAGTCGATTACGCGTTCGCCTTGATGCATCAATGGAACGGGGATTCGCCGGTCAGTCGAGTTGAGCATGTGATGGAGTCACAGAGAACGCGGTTCGCCGCAGACGGATACCAATTTCTGAAGGCCGAAGGAGACTATGTCTATTTGGCTGCGGCGCTGGCTGCGTCGGCAGGAGACCTCTATAAATCCCAGCGGGCGCTCTGCAATCGTGTGGAGCGGGAGCATAGGATTGAGCGCGAACCCTATCGCGCTGAACATCGACGCGACTGCATGGGCTTGCACCGGCGCTGGGCCAGTCAGAAGCGCGGAGGGACCCTCGATATGATGGGGAAGTTGCTATTGGAGGATGCGGAACCCGCCCATGCGCGTGTCTTTGAAGCCTATGCGGAGATCGGTGTGTCAGGGACGGTGATCAGGGTCGACCAGGATATCGCTGCCTACACCTTTGGTTACTGGCTGACCCCTCGTACGTGGTGCGTTCTGCTCGAGGTCGCGGATCGCTCCGTGCCTGGCTTGGCGCAGTGGGTGTTCCGCGAGACCTGTCGGACGGCTCTGGCGCAAGGAGCGGTCTTTATCAATGCGATGGACGATGCCGGCTTGCCGGGATTACGCGCAGCCAAATCGGCCTATCACCCGGTCGCGATTCTTGACACCTGGACGATCATAAGGGTGGCCACATGACCCAACTGGAAGAGCGCCGTGCATCCACGGCGCGACGATACGAGTGGTTGACGTTCGTCATGGTCCTCATCACGCTCTGTTCGTTGGGAGTAGGAACGTTTCTGCTGGGGCATGTCGAGCGGAGCATTGTCGCGGCGGTGTGGATCCCGCTCTTGGTGCTTGTGCTCTGGTCGACGGCTCGGTTGCGCGCGGAATACCGTCAAGCGCAGCAGGAAAGCGCATGGGCGCGAGCGGCTGAAGCGGCGTTGCTGCAGAGTCAGGAGCGGAATCGCGCGATTGTCGATACGGCCCTTGACGGCGTGATCACCATTGATGCGGCCGGCATCGTGACTGAGTGGAATGCCCAAGCGACGGCGATCTTTGGATGGGCTCGTGAAGAGGCGATGGGAAAACCGCTTTCGGAGACGATCATTCCTGAGCGTGATCGGGAGGCGCACGCCCAAGGCATTCGCGAGTATCTGCAGTCTGGGGTCGGTCCCGTGTTGAATCGCCGTATCGAGATTTCCGCCCGCCACAAAGACGGGCATGAGTTTCCGGTGGAGCTGGCCGTTTCGCCGGCCCGCATCGGCGAAACATACATTTTTAGTGCCTTCGTGCGCGATATCACGGACCGCCGTCGCGATGAACGCCGATTAGCCGCCCAATACGCGGTGACACGTGTCCTGTCCGAAGCGGTTGCGCTTGAAGAAGCGGTGCCCAAAATCATCCAGGCCGTCGGCGAAAGTCTTGAGTGGGATCTGGGCGTCTTCTGGCGAGTGGACAAACCATCGGGAACGTTACGCTGTCTCCACCATTGGCACGCTGCGGGCGTCCGTGCCGACGAGTTGATCGCTGGGAATCAGCTCCATGGCTTGAAGATAGGAAAGGGCTTGCCCGGTCAGATATGGGAACGAGGGCAGCCGGTATGGGTACGAGATCTCATGGGCGATCCTGCCATGGTTCACACCGAGGCGGTCACCAAGGCCGGCATGCATGGCGCGTTTGGGTTCCCGATCCGCATCAGCGGAGAGGTCGATGGAGTCATCGAATTCTTCAGTCGTCAGGCGCGTGAACCGGACGAGGAATTGCTGAGTATGATCGGCGACGTGGCCTTGAGAATCGGACAATTCGGCGAGCGCGCCAGAACGGAAGAAGCCTTGCGCCAGACGGAGGCCCAACTGCGCCAAGCACAGAAAATGGAGGCCGTGGGGCGACTGGCCGGCGGCGTCGCACACGATTTCAATAATCTCCTGACGGTGATTCGCGGGTACAGCGAGTTGGTCCTCAGCCGTTTGGAAGCAGGCGATCCTTCGCGGCGCGAGATGGATGAGGTGAAAAAAGCGGCCGATCGGGCCGCCGGTCTTACCAGCCAACTGCTGGCCTTCAGCCGACGCCAATTCGTGGCCGCCAAGGTCGTGGATCTGAACCTGCTCATCATGAATATGGACGGAATGCTGCGGCGGTTGTTGGGCGAGGATGTCGTCGATCTCTGCGTCGACCTCGACCCACGAGAGACATCGATCAAAGCCGACCCGGGCCAAATCGAACAGGTGATCATGAATCTGGCGGTGAACGCTCGGGATGCCATGCCGACAGGCGGCCGGTTGACGATCGAGACCCGGAACGTCGTCGTCGAGAAAGGCGCTCGACGTGAAACCATGGTGCTCGAGAGCGGATCCTATGTGCGGTTGGCGATCAGGGACACCGGGGAGGGCATGAGCGAAGAAACCCAATCTCACTTGTTCGAACCGTTCTTTACGACAAAAGAAAAGGGCAAAGGGACAGGGCTTGGACTCTCCACCGTGTACGGCATCGTCAAGCAAAGCGGAGGGACGATCGGCATCAAGAGCAAATTGGGACAGGGCACGGTCTGTAAGATTTTTTTTCCGAAGGTGGATGAAGCCGCTCAGATCTTGCCGGTCGCCAATGGAAACGTGGGCAGGGCGGTCGGGCGGGAAACCATTTTGGTGGTTGAGGATGATCCGTCCGTCCGTGGCCTTGTGCAAGAGGCGCTTCGTGTCAGTGGGTATGAGGTGTTGGTGGCTCGTCATGGGATCGAGGCGCTCTTGACCGGTGCGAAGCACATGGGCCCCATTCATCTGCTCCTGACCGACGTGGCCATGCCCCAGATGAGCGGGCCGGAGGTGGCTGAGAAACTGGCTGGTGTGCGGCCGGACATCAAAGTCTTATACATGTCCGGCTATCCGGACCATCCGGTGTTCGAACAGGGCGGGGTGAAGCGGGACACGGCCTTTCTCCATAAACCCTTCACGCCGACCGTGCTCACCCAAAAAGTTCGCGAAGTGCTCGACGGCACGAAGACGGGCTAGGGACTCTGCCTGCTCGCCGCACGCTTGATCTTCGCGGTTTGTTCTGTTTATTGTGGCGGAACACCGTTCGAGAGGAAGTCGGCGGCCATGGTCCAACCGAGAGTGAGACGTTGATGCAATCGGTCCGTGAAATTGATTTGGCACAGTACCGCATCCTCCATGAGCCGTTTTATGAGGAGGTATGCGGAGAGGTCGGTCTGTTTACCGTCGCAGCCGAGAGAAAACTGCCTGTCATGCTCAAGGGACCGACCGGCTGCGGGAAAACCCGATTTGTTCAATACATGGCGTATAAGCTTGGCCGGCCGCTGATCACCGTTGCGTGTCATGAAGACCTCACCGCGTCCGATTTGGTCGGACGGTACTTACTCAAGGGGCAGGATACGGTATGGATGGACGGCCCGCTGACTTTGGGGGTGAAGCATGGAGCCATTGTCTATCTCGACGAGGTGGTGGAAGCGCGGAAAGACACCACCGTCATCATTCACCCGTTGAGTGACGACCGGCGCCTGTTGCCGATCGAAAAGAAAGGCCAAATCCTGGAGGCGGCCGATGAGTTCATGTTGGTCATCTCCTACAATCCCGGATATCAAAGCGTTCTCAAAGATCTGAAACAAAGCACCAAACAGCGATTCATGGCGATTGAGTTCGACTACCCCGGCTCCGACATCGAAGCGCAGGTAGTTCAACGCGAGGCGGGCGTGGAACCTGGAACGGCGGAGAATCTTGTGAAACTCGGCCGAAAAGTCCGCAACCTGAGGAATCATGGACTGGAAGAGGGAGTCAGCACCAGACTCCTCATCTATGCCGGTACGTTGATCAAGCAGGGTATCCAGCCGGAACGAGCCTGTGACGTTGCGATTGTCCGTCCGATCACCGACGATGCTGACATGCAACGCGCCATACAGGAATTGGTCAAAGCGATCTTTTAAATCCGTCAAGTCCGTAGCCTCCCTACCCGTGATTGTTCGAGACAGTGAACATGGGGCGATGCTCACCGTCCATGTGCAACCCAACGCATCGCGAACCGAATGCGTCGGAGCGCATGGGGATGCACTCAAGATCCGGCTGGCGGCACGCCCGCTGGATGGTGCCGCTAACGATGAACTGGTTCGATTCATTGCCGAACGGTGCTCGATCCCTCGCAAGCAGGTACAGATTCGATCAGGAATGGGAACTCGGCTGAAACGGTTATGTGTGAAGGGAGTCACCGCCGCGGTGCTCGTCGCTCGGTTAATGCCGCACGACTCGAAGGGGATGGTGAAACTATGAAGCGTCTCAAACTGAGTGCGATCTGCGTCATGCTGTCGCTTGCGGCGTGTTCCGGCCCCCGTCCGGTGCTCTATCCCAATGCCCAGTTGGAGTCGGTCGGCAAAGAGGGAGCTGAGCGCGACATCGAAGCCTGCAAGCAGGCAGCGGAATCGGCCGGTGCGGAGGAAAGCAGCGGCAAGGCAGGGCGTGTCGCGACCGGTACGGCTGTCGGCGCCGGTGCGGGCGCTGCGAGTGGAGCCTTGGGTGCAGCAATTTCCGGCGCATCGGCCGGCCTGGGATCGATGGTCGGGGCAGCCAGCGGCGCGGTCTGGGGCCTCTTAACCGGTCTCTTCCATGCGGTCGCCGGTCCTTCGCAGCCCAGCCAGGCCTACACGGGCTTTGTCAACCGGTGTCTGCAAGAAAAGGGCTATGAAATGACGGGGTGGCAGTGAGGGGGGGGGTGGTTGCATGTGGGAGGAGTTCCTGTGCTCGCGCATCGCGCACACGGGATGTTATTTGAATCAAAACTAGGGGCGGCGCTCGATGCATGCGCGCAGTGGGAACCTCTCCCACACGCAACCTAAGAGTGAACGAAGAGGAAGTCGGTGGGTGCGTGGGCACTGGTTGGCCAGTGTGCGCGGTAAAGTACTTACCCATCCGGTCTGCGATGAAAGATGAAAAAAAGAGAGACCTGTGCGCAATTGGAAAACATCTCGACTTTTATCCTAAAGGGTGAGAAGTGAAGAACAGACTAGACAGTACTCCAGGAAATCTTTGTGGCCAATCGATTCTTCCATCGTTTCATTGGGATCATTCTTCTCCTCACCGTCGCGGCTTGTGCCGGGCCGCAGCCGATTTTGCGGTCCAATAAGCAACTCCACTTGTACGGCAGACAGGTCGCTCAGCAAGAGATTGAATCCTGTCGACGACACGTTGAAAGAACCGGGTTGCGCCCTGGAGTCCATCAAAGCGCCAATGCCGCAACCGGAGCGGTACTGGGCATGACCCTTGGCGGCGCGGTCGGCGCGTCAGCGGGGATTGTCGGGGGTTTGCCCGGCGTGACAATCGGGGCCGCTGTCGGCAGCGCACTAGGACTCACCGTTGGACTGCTCGGCGGCACGTTCAAGCCGCTCGAACCGGACCCGCCCTATGCCGATGCCGTAACGAAATGTTTGAAGGACAAGGGCTACGAAGTCAGTGGGTGGGAGTAAGCACCTACAGCAAGAGATCTTTAGTATCGCACACGATCAAGGTACCGTGCGGTGGTTTCCAGCACTGTCTCGTGGGACTTTGGATTCTTCGTCACCATAATCTGGACCAGCAGGTCGACCTGTTCCCCGATCTTGACCATCGGTGCTTTCAGAGCACTCAAATTCTTTCCACAGGCACCTAGATCGATCACCTCAATTTGCCCGCTGTCATCCGCAAGCATGAGCGTCGTCCGTTCATGGGTGCTTCCACAGATCATGCGATTCGTGATGGTCTCCGTCTGAATCGCCAGAACCATTCCGGTGATGCGGATATCCCTCATCTGATATCGATCCGGATGTGCCAATAGTGTGGCGATTGGAATGCGTTCGTGCGAGGCGACAGAGATTCTCACCGAACTGTGTCGAGAGGGGAGGGAAAGCTCATCCGATGCGCGTGCGGCATGAGGACCAATCAGCCCTGGCAGAATGAGCATGGCGGTTCCACGCATGATGCGACTGAGCGGAGCTGGCATCAGTATCCTCCGTGCTGTCCCAAGGATAGCGTACGTGTAGTCTAGAGGAGCCGAGCATTCGGCACGGTGCCGTTCCTTCGACAGCAACCCTGTGGGGTTAGCCTATCGCCAGCTATTTCAACGGAAAGAATCTTTATGAGTTACAACAAGATGGGCAGTCTGATACTCAAGTGGTCTCACTGGAACGTATGTTGCTGATATTGGGATAGCATGACAGTGACAGGGTGTAGGAGGCGGTGCTGGGCAAGTCGTGAGTGTAACGGCATCCTGCACCCTGAAGGTTGATGGATTCAGGAAGAATAAGGAGGAGCACCATGTTTGTTGTCGTAGGGGCCACTGGGAATACAGGATCTGCGGTTGTCGAAACATTGCTGAAGAAGAAGCAGCCGGTGCGGGTCGTCGTTCGTTCGGCGGAGAAGGATGCCGACTGGAAAGCCAAAGGCGTCGAGGTAGCCGTGGCGTCGCTCGATGATGTTTCGGCCTTAACCGCTGTATTCGAAGGAGCGCAAGGGATCTATTTATTGGTGCCGCCGAACTATGGGGCGACGGCCTGGTTGGCGGATCAGCAAGCTCGGATGGATCGAGCAGCGGAGGCAGTCAAGAAGAGTGGGGTCGGTCATGTGGTGTATCTCTCCTCCGTTGGAGGACAGTTGCCTGATGGTACCGGTCCGATTCGCGCTGTCCATTACGGCGAAGGGAAACTGGTGGGCGCAGTGCAACATCTCACGATCCTTCGTCCTCCCTACTTCATGGAAAATTGGGGGTCGGTCATCGATGCGGCCAAGGCGCAGGGTGTATTGCCCACGTTCATTGCGCCTCAGGCGAAGATTCCCATGATTTCAACGAAGGATATCGGAAGGATCGGCGCGGAACGCCTGATGGCTGGTGGGCAGGGGAAGCGGATCGTGGAGATGGCTGGGCCCGAAGAGTATAGTCCGGAGCAGGCGGCTGCCGCCCTCAGTCAGATCCTGGGCAAAACGGTGATGACGCAGCATGCGCCACTCAGTGCTGTGGTGCCGACCTTTAAGTCGTTTGGATTTTCCGATGAAGCGGCGAAACTGTTTGAGGATATGTACACATCTTTCTCCAAAAACGCGATTGGGTATGAGCATCCCGATACGTTGGTGCGAGGGACGGTGACCTTGGCGGACGCGCTACGGGGGATGGTGTAAGGGAGGGCCTCATGGCAACGGAGACATACACCACGAGGGACATGGTCGGTATCTATCAACCAGGCTCGACCCATATGGTGGGTGACGGGTTCCCTGTCCGGAATCTGTTTCCCAGCAACGATCTGGACCGACAACTTGATCCGTTCCTCATGCTCGATTATGCGGGACCTCAGTATTTTGAACCAAGCGATCAGCCTCGGGGCGTCGGTGAGCACCCACACCGAGGGTTTGAAACCGTCACGATTGTCTACCAAGGCAGGGTGGCGCACCGGGATTCAGCGGGTTACTCGGGCGTGATCGGTCCCGGTGATGTGCAATGGATGACGGCAGCGTCTGGTGTCGTGCATGAAGAGTTGCATGAACCAGACTGGGCGAAGCAGGGCGGGACGCTGCAGGCGATTCAGCTGTGGGTGAATCTGCCGAAAGCCGCAAAAATGGCCGCGCCGGATTATCAAACGATCGTGAATGAGCGGATTCCTGTCGTGCAGTTGGCGCACGATGCCGGGTCGCTTCGTGTGATCGCCGGATCGGTCGGGGGCGTGAAAGGACCTGCCAAGACCTTCACGCCGATCGAGCTGTACGATCTTCGGCTCCACGCGGGTCATGCGACCGCGCTCAACATTCCGACCGGGTATAACGTGGGCATGTTTCTGCTCAGCGGTCTGGCATCTATCGAAGGATCGCACAGGCTACGGGAAGCGGAGCTTGCTGTCTGTGTCTCAACGGGGCGCCCCATCGCCATTGCTGCGGAGCAAGATACCACGATGTTAGTGATGGCCGGTGAGGCGATCAACGAGCCGGTGACACGCTATGGCCCCTTCGTCATGAATACGAAGGCCGAGTTGGTGCAGGCGATGGAAGATTATCAGGCCGGCAAGATGGGCCATTTGTCATGAGTACCGATTCCATCGTCATCGACATCTATTCCGATGTGGTATGTCCATGGTGCTATGTGGGGAAGCGACGGCTTGAGCGGGCGCTTGCGTCGTGGAACGGTTCCTTGCCCGTCACAATACAGTGGCGGCCGTTTCAGTTAAATCCAACGATGCCGCGTGATGGAGTGGATCGACGAACATACCTAGAAGCCAAGTTCGGCGGGGCCGATGCCGCCCGAGCGATCTACGACCACGTCACCGCCGCAGGCGTCGCCGAGCGTATCCCCTTCGCCTTCGATCGGATCCAGCGCACGCCCAATACGTTTGCCGCTCATCGGCTCATCTGGTGGGCAGGGCAGCATGGTACACAGGAGGAAACGGTGGAGACGCTCTTTCGTCACTATTTTCTCGAAGGTGACGATATCGGAATGGGAGACGCGCTGGCGTCAATCGCTGCTGAGGCAGGGCTTGATCGAGTTGCAACCGAAACCTTTCTCGAAAGTCTTGACGGTGTGGAAGAGGTGAAAGAGGAAGAGGCAGCCGGCCGTCGTCTGGGTATTCGAGGCGTTCCGTATTTCGTCTTCAACGGAGCCGATGCGCTCTCCGGCGCTCAACCGCCGGAACAGTTTGTGGCGACGTTCCGAGCGGTCGAACGCCATCTGTCGGTGGGAAAGGCTGGTGCCTAAATGGCAGTCCAAGTCTATGGCTGCAACCACATCGTGATCGAAGTGACCGATGCCAAGAAGGCGGCGAAGTTTTATCAGGATGTGTTCGGCTTGACGATGCTGAGCGGCGGGGAGGGCGCGGTCTGGTGCAAGCTGGGCGAGCATCAGTTTATGGTAATTTTTGAAGTCGAGACCTT
Source organism: uncultured Nitrospira sp. (assembly GCA_964435885.1). Taxonomy (GTDB): domain Bacteria; phylum Nitrospirota; class Nitrospiria; order Nitrospirales; family Nitrospiraceae; genus Nitrospira_D. The sequence continues at coordinate 16,600 of CAYTAS010000012.1, forward strand.
GCAGCCGGATCGCACCAAACATTTTGGGCTCATGGTGCGTGATGCCCAGCAGATCAAAGAAGTTCGACGCAAGCTGACGAAGAAGTACAAATTGAAGCTCCATCTGGACTTCCGCTGCGACTTTCGCGATCCGTGGGGGAATCGTATTCAGGTTGGGGATCTCAGCGATGAATCGTTAGTGTGGCTTCTTCCCTATCAAGAAGTGCAGAAAGCCGGAATGACATTCACCCACAAACCTCGAAAGGAGAAGAAGAAATGAGCGCAGCTGCCGATCTGCAACAGCGATTGGACGATTTATTCAGATACATCCGTCAGGGAAAAATTATTGAAGCGATGACTGAGTTCTATGACAAGGACGCGGCCATGCAAGAGAATGCCAATCCTCCGACCATGGGTCAAGCCGCCAACATTGAACGAGAAAAACAGTTCTTGAGCGGCGTGAAAGAGTGGAAAGGGTTTAATGTGACGGCCTCAGCCGTGGGCGACAAGGTGACATTCTACGAATGCAGCCTGGACTTTATTGCCACTAGCGGCCAGGCGGTGCATATGGAACAGGTAGTGGTATCGAGATGGAACAACGGCAAGATCGTCCAGGAGCGGTTTTACTACGATACTGGCACAAAACAGTAAAGGTCCACGCGCACCCATCATGTTGGAACCCATCAAGAGAGACGTCCTTCCCGACCAGCTTTTTGAAGCGCTGCTTCGCCTACATAAGGCGTTGTTGGACGACGAGCGGGTGTCCTATGAGCGTGTGCACGGGCGTATTCCATCCAACGGAGCGTTTTTACAACTTGCGTTGAACGACGCCTGGTTTGCCTGGTTGCGTCCGCTTTCTCAGCTGATCGCCAGGCTTGATGAACTCAGCGAGGCGAAAGACCCCCCACATCGGGAGGGCATCCCTGCTTTGCTGGGGTCTGTGCAGGCGCTTCTGATACCGACGGAAGAAGGTGAAGGGTTCGGCAGGCAGTATCACGATGCGCTACAACGAAACCCAGAGGTCGTGTTGGCGCATGCCGACGTGAGAACGTTGCTGCTGCAATCTATTCCACACAAGGGGTGAGTCGGATGAAAGCCCATTACCTCGGTCATGTGGTCTTTTACGTGAAAGACCTTGAGCGTTCACTGGGGTTCTATCGCGACCTATTGGGATTTAACGAGGTGGGCCGGATTTTTAATGGAGCAGCTGCTGCATTGACCTCGGGTCGGACACACCACGAATTACTGCTGATCCAAGTTGGGGATGCTCCCGGTCCGCCGAATGGCCGTCGCCGTGGCCTCTATCATATCGGGATCAAGGTCGGTGACAGCTTGGACGAGTTGCGCAAGGCAAAAATGGAGTTGGAGCACGCGGAGATTGCGATCGACGGCATGAGCGACCATACGGTCAGCCAGAGTTTGTATCTGAGGGATCCGGACGGGAACGAGGTCGAACTCTATGTTGACGACGACGAGACGATCTGGAAGAACGATCCGGCGGCGGTCGTGTCGCCGATCAAACCGTTACGATTATAACCAAAGAAGGAGGACTCTCTATGGGACAACCACGAATCGCAGCGAAGGAGCCGTCGGTTCTGACCTTGGAGGCCGGAACGTATTACTGGTGCCTCTGTGGACGATCGAGGGATCAACCATTCTGTGATGGGGCGCACGAAGGAACCGGGATCGAGCCGGTCGAATTTCCCATCACGGAAACGAAAGAAGTCGCATTGTGCCAATGTAAGCGGACGAAGACGCCGCCGTACTGCGACGGGACGCACCAGACACTCTGACGGCGCGATCTCCCTCGGAGATCGTACGCTTTCCTGCTATGACCCCTTGAGCCCCTCCTAGGGGATGGTCCATACTGCCTGCCTATGGACAGACAAGCGGTCTCCCCCTGTGAGGATCTTGCGGAGCGCTATCAAGCGCTCCTCGAGGTTGCGCAGGTTATTTCTGCGCAGCGAGATCTTGATCAGCTCTTTCGTGACCTTGCCCACCGTCTTCCTCGGGTCGTGCAAGTTAATTTCGTCGATCTCTCCCTGTATGACCCCATCAAGAAGCTGATGCGGTTGCATACCATTCAGGCCAATGTGCCGGCAGACCTCGTGGGAGGGCATGAAGTCCCGATTGAAGACTGCCCTGCCGGACTGGTGTGGCAGCGGCAACAACCGGTCCTCGTGCCGAAGTTGACGGAGGAACGCCGTTGGCCACTGGTCATCGGCCATATGATGGAAGATGGGACGCAGTCATTTTGCTTTGTTCCGCTTACGACGGCGAGAGGGCGGTTGGGGGCTATGGGATTCATGAGCCTGCAACAGGAAGCCTATGGCGCCGAGGACATCCGGTTTCTACAACAAGTCGCTCAGCAAGTGGCGGTCGCGGTTGAGAATGCGCTGGTCTTTCAGGAGATTGCCGAGCTCAAGGACAAGCTGGCGAAGGAGAAGCTCTATCTCGAAGAGGAGCTGCGGCTCGAGCATGGGTTTGAGGACATCATCGGCGACAGCGGTGCCCTCAGGCAGGTCCTCAAACAAGTAGAGGTCGTGGCTCCGACCGATTCGACGGTCTTGATTCAAGGGGAAACCGGTACTGGTAAGGAACTCATCGCCCGCGCGATCCATCGACTCAGTGGCCGCAGCGAGCGTACCTTCGTCAAACTGAACTGTGCGGCGATCCCCACCGGTTTGTTGGAGAGCGAGCTGTTCGGACATGAACGAGGCGCGTTCACCGGGGCGATTTCGCAGAAAGCCGGACGATTTGAGTTGGCCGACAAGGGCACAATTTTTCTCGACGAGGTCGGTGAAATCCCCCTGGAGCTACAGTCTAAGTTGCTTCGTGTGCTGCAGGAACAGGAGTTTGAACGGCTGGGTAGTACCAAGACCATCCGAGTGAACGTGCGCTTAATCGCCGCGACCAATCGAGATCTCAAGGATATGGTAGAGGCGAAGCAATTTCGGAGTGATCTGTACTATCGCCTGAATGTTTTCCCAGTCACGGTGCCGCCTTTGCGCGATCGACGGGAAGACATTCCCACTCTCGTGCGCTATTTCACCCAGCACTATGCGGGTCGGATGAAAAAGAACGTTCAGGCCGTTCCCGCCAAGACGTTGGAGATCCTTTCTCACTATGCCTGGCCAGGGAATGTGCGTGAATTAGAGAACCTGGTGGAACGGTCTGTCATTCTCACCCAAGGAACGGATCTACAAGTACCCATCAGCGAGCTGCAGACAGCGAGTGATTCGACGGTTTCTCCCATGACGGCTCTGGAAGAAGCCGAACGCGACCACATCTTGCGCGTATTGCGAGAAACCAAGTGGGTCGTCGGGGGAGCTTCGGGCGCCGCCGCTCGATTAGGCGTCAAACGTACCACCCTCCAATCCAAGATGCAGAAATTCGGCATCACTCGCCCTGAGGATTGACTTCCTTTCTCATCACTTGTGCATCAGGCTGCGCCGATCCTTCGGCAGTAAGCCGGAGGATCGGCAGATCCTCAAAACTTCACTGATCCAATGCGATTCGCCGGCAAGCATGGTTCGCATGGTAACTCAACGGCTTCGGTGATGCAGGTCTCAGGAAGTCCTCTAGGAACAAAGATTGCTTTGAAGCCCCATAGCTGAATCTCTCTACCAGGGAGGTCCATCATGGCAACGTCGGCATTGTCTCAGAAGGAGTGCATCGGACGTGAGCACTTCGCCACATCCATGCCCTGCTCCAGGTGCCGGGGGTTGATGATCGTTGAGCAGGGGTTTGACTCACTGACCGGCGCAGGGCCGGCTGCTGTGCCGATGCGACGATGCGTGCAATGCGGCGAGGTCATTGATCCGATGATTCTGCAGAATCGTCGCGTGCAGCGTGGGAATGAGCTGGGTTGACGCGACGGCATAAGGCAGCGGCGAGGTCTCGTTTATGTTGAAGATCACCGGGCAAAAGGATGAGGCGACACAAGAAGTTGCGCTCGTCATTGAAGGACGCCTCGCAGGTCCATGGGTAGCCGAACTTGAGGCGTTTTGCCGGGTGGTGTCAGAGAATCGACCACGGTGCACGATGATCGACCTGAGCGGCGTGACATACATCGATGCCCACGGTAAAGCGTTGTTGGCTTGCCTATGGCAAGCAGGGGCTGAGCTGCGGGCATCGGGATGTTTGACTCGTTGTGTTGTCGAGGAGATCACAGGAACCAACCTTGGTGATGAATTGTGTGAGAATGACAAGAATGCTGTTTCGGAAAACAGCGCAAGTAGCCAAGTGAAGTGAGGTTACTGTAGGTCGATGCATAATGGGGGAAAGTGTTGGCAGTCTTAGGCTTGCCGCCGTCTTCCGTGTCTCGGTACAATGGTGCGTTTGCTTGCAAGGAACACTGATGAGAGTGTCTAAGGTAAGGATAGAAGGCATGTCCATGGATCGTCGGCTCGCACAAAATCTTTCGGTAGGGTTTCTTATCGTGTCTCTGGTCCTGTCCACTGGGTGTAAGCCGGAAGCCGAGTCGATGCCTCCACAGGAGGTGCCTCAGGTTGAGGTCGTGACCATCCAAACTCAGACGGTTCCCGATGAGCCGGAGTTTATCGGTCGAGCCGAAGCCTCTCGTCCGGTGGAGATCCGGTCACAAGTGACGGGCATTTTGAAGGCGGTCCTTTATCCGGAAGGGCGCGACGTGAAGAAGGGAGATCGCCTCTATCAGATCGATCCCATTCCATTGAAGGCGGTCGTCGCCAGCGCCAAAGCCAAGATTGCGCAGGCTGAAGCTCGGGTGGTGCAGGCCAAACAAAATTTGGCGAGGGTGAAGCCTTTGCTTGCCGAACAGGCGGTAAGTCAAAAGGACGTCGATGATGCCGTGGCGGAAGAACTCGCGGCCAACGCCGCACTGCAAGGCGCGCAGGCCGACCTCATCAAGGCCCAGTTTGATATGAGCAACACGCTCATCACGGCTCCGATTACCGGAATTATCGAGCGTAGCCGCTACTATGAAGGACGACTCGTCTCGGCTCAGACCGACCTGCTGACCACCATTCATCGTGTCGATCCCATGTATGTGGTCGTGAATGTTCCCGAAACCTTCATTTTGAAGCGACGACGGGACATTGAGGCAAAGAGAATCACGCACCCGGGCGTGTACCAATTACACGGTCGGCTGACGCTGATGGATGGGACAGCCTATCCTCATGAAGGGGGCCTCGATCTCCTGGAACCAGGGTTACGCACAGAGACCAGCGCACGCGAGATTAGAATGACGTTTCCCAATCCCCAACGGACGCTCCTACCCGGGCAGTTCGTCAAGATGCGATTTACCGGTGATACGAAGACGGACGCAGTCCTGGTTCCTCAACGAGCCGTGTTGCAAGGCCCCCAAGGGCCGTTTGTATTCGTGGTCAACCAGGAAGAGAAGGTTGAAATCCGAGACGTCGTGGCGTCCGATTGGAAGGGGAACCAATGGCTCATCGACGCAGGATTGGGTGCCGGAGATCGTGTGGTTGTGAACGGGCTGATGAAGATCGGTCCCGGCGCTCCGGTGAAGTCTGTTCCCTGGGTCGCGGCGAACGCGCCGGGTACGGAACCTATCTCCTCCGCACTTCATTAAGGATCGATGGTGATTTCGCACGTTTTTATCGACCGACCGATTCGCGCGTCGGTGATCTCAATCGTCGTGGTCGTCATGGGACTGCTTGCCATGCAGTTCCTGCCGATCGCGCAGTTTCCTGAGATCACCCCACCGGTGGTACAAATCGATGCCGATTATCCCGGGGCCAGCGCCGAAGTGGCAGCTGAAGCGGTCGCCCGCCCGATTGAGGTCACGCTCCCTGGTGTCGACAACCTCCTGTATTACGAATCAACCAGCAGCAGCGATGGGCATGTCTCGATCAAGCTGACCTTCGAGATCGGCACGAATCCGGACATCGCCCAGGTTCAAACTCAGAACCGTGAAAAGCTCGCCGAGCCTCAGCTTCCCCCTGAAGTGGTCCGTCAAGGGATCTCGGTGAAGAAGCTGTCTCCCGATCTCGTGCTGGTCATCGCGCTGAAGTCGACCGATCCACGCCATGACGCCGTCTTTCTCTCGAACTACGCCACGCTTCGAATCGTCGATGACTTGAAACGGATCCAAGGGGTGGGTGATGCGCTGGTGTTCGGACAACAAACGTACGCGATGCGGATCATTCTCAATCCGCTCTTGATGGCCAAGCTGGACCTGACACCGGGCGATATCACTGCCATTGTCAGAGAGCAGAATCGTGACTACCCGGCAGGGACGATCGGACGTGAGCCGGCTCCGAAGGGGACTGAGCTGACGATCCCGATCATCACCAAGGGCCGTCTGACGGAGGTGAAGGATTTTGAAGAACTCATTGTGCGCGCCCTCCCAGACGGCTCCACGGTTCGGCTCAAGGATGTCGCGCGCGTTGAGCTGGGAGCCCAGGCCTACGGTTTAGAAGGGCGCTGGAATAGCAAACCAACGACGTTCATTCTGACGTTCCTGTCTCCTGGCGCGAATGCCCTCGATACCGTGCGCCGTACAAGAGACAAGATCGATGAGTTGTCCCGGAATTTCCCTCCCAGCGTGTCGTATGACACTCCCTATGACACGACGCGATTCATCGAAGTCTCTATTAAGGAAGTCGTCAAGACGCTGCTGGAAGCGATGGTGCTGGTTGTGCTCGTTGTATATCTGTTCTTGCAGACTTGGCGAGCTACCATCATTCCGACCGTGGCCGTGCCGGTCTCGCTGATCGGGACGTTCGTCGGCCTCTACGCGCTCGGGTTTTCCATCAACACCATCACCCTATTCGGAATGGTGCTGGCGATTGGGATTGTGGTGGACGACGCCATCGTGGTGGTCGAGAATGTCGAGCGGCATATGCGCGAGAATCGGATCTCTGCGAAGGAGGCGGCCAAACGGGCGATGAACGAGGTCACGGCTCCGATCATCGCGATTGTGCTGGTTCTCGTCGCCGCATTCGTGCCGGTCGGATTCATCGGCGGCATCACCGGCGCGCTCTACAAGCAATTTGCGGCGTCCATCGCGATCTCGGTCACCGTATCGGGATTTGTCGCTCTTACCCTAAGCCCGGCACTTTGCGGCGTCGTGCTCACACCGCAGCATGGAACACGGAGCAAGTTCTGGGACCTGTTTGATCGCGTATTTGGTCGGACGCAACAAGGCTATACGAACGCGGTGGCTGCGCTCGTGATCAGGCCAGTTCGAGTGATGGCAGTATTTGGTCTGCTCCTGGCTCTGTCTTTCGGCCTCTTCCAGACATTGCCGAAAAGTTTCTTGCCGGAAGAGGATCAAGGCTACTTCATCGTCATAGCTCAATTGCCGGACGGGGCCTCCAAACAGCGAACCGACGCCGTTCTCGAACGGGTCGAGCGGTTTTTTCAGGCGATTCCGGCGGTCCATTCTACAGATGCCTTGACCGGGCAGAATTTTGTGTTCGGCACCAGAGGTCCGAATTCCGCGACGATGTTCGTGCCGTTGGTGCCTTGGGATGAACGACCGGAGCCGCAGTATCATGCCAAGGCGCTCGTCGGGGCGGCTTATGGAGAATTTGCAAAAATTCCCGAAGCCTTGCTCCTCGCGTTCAATGCCCCCTCGATTCGAGGCGTAGGCGCCGTGGGCGGTTTTTCCGCACAGATCCAGGATCCGAGCAGCGGGGACTTCAAAAAATTCGCCATGGTGGCGCAGGAATTCGTCGAACGCGCACAAAAAGAACCGGCGATCGGAAGGATCGGGACGAATTTCCGTGTCTCCTCGCCAAGGCTGTATGCCGACGTGAATCGGGAACGGGCCAAGTCGTTGGGAATTCCGATTTCGGATATCTTCGATACGCTCCAGGCGTACTTCGGCAATTTCTACATCAATGACTTCGTTAAGTTCGGTCGTGTGTATCATGTGCAGACGGAAGCTGAGGCGGAGTACCGATCAACGCCACAGGATCTCTCGAAAATCTATGTACGGGCTCGGAGCGACCGAGGCTCATATATGATTCCAATTGACACGGTCGTGACCGCGGAATATCAGGGCGGGCCGGATCCGGTCAATCACTTCAATGGATATAACACGGCACTGGTATTGGGAGCGGCCGCCCCCGGTTACAGTTCCGGTCAAGCGCTCGAAGCATTGGAACGGGCGGCAAACGAGGTGCTTGTTCCGCAAGGCTATGCCCTCGATTGGAGCAATATCTCGTTTCAAGAGCGGCGGGTAGGCGGACAATCCGTCCAGGTCTTCGTCATCGGATTGCTGATGGTTTTCTTGGTATTGGCCGCTCAGTTCGAGAGTTGGGTCGTGCCCTTTGCCGTGATTTTGGCTGTTCCGTTCGGGGTCTTCGGTGCGTTGACCGCGGTCTGGCTTCGAGGGTTCGAAAACGACATCTATTTTCAGATCGGCCTCGTGACGTTGATCGGCCTGTCGGCTAAGAACGCCATTCTGATCGTCGAGTTCGCCAACAAACGCTACGAGGCTGGTCGTCCCCTGATTGAAGCGGCGGTCGAGGGCGCGCGGCTACGCTTCCGTCCCATCATTATGACGTCGATGGCATTCATCTTCGGGATGGTTCCGTTGGTGATCGCGAGGGGGGCAGGGGCGGCGAGTCGCCAGTCGATCGGAACCGGCGTCATGGGCGGCATGTTTGCCGCAACATTCCTTGCAATCTTTTTTGTTCCGTTGTTCTATGTGTTGATTCGAAAATTGACCGGGCCACGGGCTCGGTCGGTCGCAGGATCCAATCCACCGAAGGTCGCGCATGTCCCGGAGGAGGTATCCTAACGTGAAAGCCGTTCTCGTCATCGTGCTTGTGTCGCTCCTGGTCTCCTGCTCCATGGGCCCGGACTACAAGCGGCCTCACACCGATGTGGAGGATCGGTTCCGTATGGCGGATGGGCAGCCGGATTTGCCGTCGTTGGCGAACTTGCCCTGGTGGGAACTGTTGCGCGACGAGCAGCTTCAGCAGCTCATTCGGACGGCGCTCGTGGAAAATTACGATCTTCAGCGGGCGGTCGCGACCATCGAGGAATTCCGGGCCAGGGCCTTGATCGCCAAAACCGACTTTTTGCCGCAAATCACGGCCGCAGCAAACGCGCCGGCCGGCCGCAGCGCGGTGTTCTTGTTTCCCGGATTTGCCAGCCCGTTCAACTACTACTTGCTGGGGAATTTAGCGTGGGAAATGGATTTGTGGGGGCGCGTTCGACGAACCAACGAAGCGGCGCGCGCCGATCTGTTGTCCAAGGAAGAGAACCGACGTGCCGTGACCATCCAATTGGTCAGCGCGGTAGCCGAGGCGTACTTCAACCTTCTTCAGTTTGATCTGCAGCTCGATATCGCGGAGAGGACTCTGCAGTCCTGGGAGGAGTCCGTGCGGATTGCCCAGGCCCGGTTGCGTCAAGGCATGACATCGAAACTGGATGCGGATCAGTTTGAAGCGGAGCGCGCGAACGCGGCCGCACGCACAGCGGAACTTCAGCGGCAGATGGTACAGGCTGAAAACCACCTGAGCGTCCTACTGGGCCGGAAACCGTTTGCCGTGACGCGTGGGCGTTCACTGGACCGGCAAATTGTGCCGCCGGAGGTGCCCCCCGGATTGCCGTCGGAGTTGTTGCAGAGACGTCCTGATTTGCTGGTTGCGGAGCAACAGTTGGCGGCAGTGACCGCTCGCATCGGCGCGGCCAAAGCCGAGCGCTTCCCAAGAATTACATTGACCGGGTTGGCCGGCTTGGCCCATCCTGAATTGTCCTTGATCTTCACGGAGGCGTCCTCCTTCGGTGTGTTCGGCGCCGGTCTGGCCGCACCGTTGCTGAACGCTCAAGTTCTAGGTTTTCAGCAGGAAGCGATAGAGGCGCAAACCAAACAAGCGGTGGCTCAATACCAACAGGCTGTGTTGACGGCCTTGCGCGAAGTCGAAGATGCGCTCGTCGGGGTGCGGACGGCTCGCGTCCAGAGCGAATCTCAGCAGCAACAGGTCACGGCTCTGCAGTCGGCGTTGAAGCTCGCGGACTTGCGCTACCGCGGAGGGCTGGCCAATTATCTGGATGTCCTTGTCGCCCGAAGAAACCTGTTTGAAGCAGAGCTGGCCTTGACGAGTACGAGGCGGTTGCACTTGGCATCGGTCGTACAACTCTATAAAGCGCTCGGAGGTGGATGGTCTCCTGAGACGCCATCCGATGAGGAGGGGAAAGGATAGTGTTTGTGGAACAACCGGCGCGGCTTCAATTCCCTATTCATGACTTGCTCGCTCGTCGATGGAGTCCTCGCGCGTTTGATGAGCGATCGGTCGATGCTGATACACTGCGGACGCTTTTCGAAGCAGCCCGCTGGGCGCCTTCCTCAAATAACGAGCAACCGTGGCGTTTTATCGTGGCGACGAAGCAGCACCAGACGGACTGGAATCGTTTGTTTGAGTGCTTGGCGGAGGGCAACAGACGATGGGCCGTCCGCGCGCCAGTGCTGGTCCTTTCCATTGCCAGGATGCACTTCGAGGATGATGAGAAGCCGAACCGACATGCCTTTCACGATACCGGGTTGGCGACGGAGAATTTTGTGTTACAAGCGACGGCACAAGGATTAGTGGCTCACCAGATGGCGGGTTTCGACGTGGAGAAGGCGAGAGCCGACCTCCGGATCCCGGAAGGCTATGAACCGGTTGCCATGATTGCCGTCGGGTATCCAGGCGATCCCGCTCTCCTGCCCGAGCGGCTGCGAGAGCGGGAGCTACGCCCACGGGATCGGCGTTCGATTGCAGCATGGACATTTTCCGGGCAATGGGGAACGCATTTTCTTCCCACTGATTCGGTTCACGAACAGGAGGAGTCCAGCCGATGAAATCGTTGAGCGGGAAAGTGGCGATTGTGACCGGGGCTTCGAGCGGGATCGGCCGAGCCATTGCCGAACGAATCGCCGATGAAGGCGCCATCGTGGTAGTGAATTATTCAAGCAGTGCAGAAAAAGCTCATCAAGTGGTCGTGGGAATCCAAGCGAAAGGCGGCAAGGCCTTGGCAGTCCAGGCCGACATGAGTCGCGTGGCGGATGCGCGTCGTCTTGTGATCGAGACGGTTAAGCAATTCAACCGGCTGGATATTCTAGTCAACAATGCGGGCAAGTTCATGCCGAAACCGCTTGAAGAAACCACGGAAGAGGATTTTGACGGTGTCATTGCCCTCAATGCCAAGGGGCCCTACTTCGCCATGCAAGAGGCGGCCAGAGTGTTAAAAGACGGTGGGCGTATCGTGAATATCTCGACAGGCGGGACACATCTGAGTTTTCCGGGAGCCACCGCCTATCTCGGGAGCAAGGCGGCGCTCGAGCAATATACCAAGGGGCTGGCTCAGGAGCTGGCTCTCAAGGGAATCACGGTGAATACCGTTTCTCCGGGTTTCACTGAAACGGGGATGGTGACGGACGAGTATCGGCAGATCGGCATCCAGCTGTCGCCGATGAAGCGGCTCGGAGTTCCCAAGGACATCGCGGATGTCGTGGCGTTCGTCGTGAGCGAGGATGCCCGGTGGTTGACGGGGCAGACGATCCAAGTCGGGGGTGGGATCGTCATGTAGCTCGCTTGCGATGACTGAGCGGATCTCTCCGAACCGATGCACGACGCACGCTCTGACGCAATGGGCCATCTCGCGACGGTGGATCCGGTCATGCGTCGGTTGATCGAACAGATCGGCCCGTGCTCCCTGAAGCCAAAAGCGCGCCGATTGCCGTTTGAATCCGTCGCCCGAGCCATCACCTACCAACAGCTCCATGACAAAGCTGCCGAGAGTATCCTCAAGAGATTTCTGGCGCTGTTTCCAAGGCGGAGATTTCCTCGTCCCGATGAACTCCTGGCCATGGATGTAAGCGCGATCCGGGAGGCTGGGTTCTCGCGGCCGAAAATCCTGGCGCTCCGGGACTTGGCAACCAAAACGCTTGACGGTACGGTACCCACAAGCCGCATCATTGCCGGATTAGATGATGAAGCCATTATCGACCGGTTTACCGAGGTGCGTGGCATCGGTCGGTGGACGGTCGAGATGCTGTTGATCTTTCAGTTGGGCCGACCGGACGTGCTTCCGGTCAATGACTTCGGTGTACGGAACGGATTCCGGATCGCGTACGGTCGGCGCTCGATGCCGACGCCGAAGCAGATGTTACGATATGGGAAGCGATGGCGCCCCTATCGAACCGTTGCGTCCTGGTATCTCTAGCGGGCGGCCGATCGAAATAAGCAGGCGATGAAGGTGCTGTAATGGCCGATCGAAACAAGCGTCTCGATTCCAACGTTCCCGGTAACTTTTACGTAGATGCGACCTGTATCAATTGCGACACCTGTCGGCAGTTGGCACCGCTGAGCTTTGAAGAGATCGGCGACTATTCCGCTGTCAGTCGGCAGCCGGAGAGTGAACCGCACGTGATTCAGGCCTACCAGGCATTACTCGCCTGTCCGGTCGGGTCCATCGGGACGGAGCACAGTGACAAGTCACCGCTGCAAACAGCCATGGCAAGCTTTCCGCTTCACCTCGAAGCGGGCGTGAGTTATTGCGGTTTCAATTCAGAAAAAGCATTCGGTGCGAACAGCTTTTTTATCGAGCATCCGGACGGCAATTGGCTGATCGATTCGCCGCGCTATATCAAATATCTAGTCGAAGCTTTTGAGCAGCGGGGTGGCGTTGCCAAGATTTTTCTCACGCACGAAGACGACGTAGCTGATGCGGACAAATATGCAGCCCATTTTGGAGCGAAGCGGATCATCCATCGAGAGGATGCGGATGCCGTACCCGGAGCAGAATGGATCATCGACGGAGAAGAGACGATTCAGGTCGGCTCACAATTCCACTTCGTCCCAGTGCCGGGCCATACCGCCGGCAGCATGGCTTTGCTCTACCAAGAGCGATTCCTCTTCACCGGTGATCACATCTGGTGGGATCCGCATACCAAGTCATTGGAAGCGCCCACTCGCCTCGTTTGGAGAAAATGGACGTTGATCGATTCCATCCGCAAACTCCTCGACTACCGCTTCGAATGGGTACTGGCCGGACATGGCGATCGGGTGCGGCTCCCCGCAGCCGACATGCGAGCGCATCTCCTGGCATTGGTCGAGCGTCGTGAAAAAGGGAGTGGATTGCGTTAGAGATGCTGACGGGACTCATCCATTGGATCGATCGCAATATCTTGTCTCTCGGTCGCGAGATGCGGTTGTCCTACTTGCCGCCGCTCATGGTCTATGTCGCCTATGGTATCTCTGGACTCACCGGGATCGTCGGGACGTTCTTTGTCAAGGACTACCTCGGGCTTTCAGCCGCATTTCTCGCTGCGCTGGGATTTTGGGCGGGCATTCCCTGGGCCCTCAAGATGCCGATCGGTCATACGGTCGATCTGTTGTGGCGATGGAAAAGTTGGCTCGTCGGCCTCGGCGCGGGATTACTGACCATCAGTCTCGGGATCATGGCCCTGTTGATCGGCGACCGTGAGTCCATGACGGCCATCTTGCCGGCGGAAGTCTGGTACGTCCTCAGCGTGCTCTTGGCCCCGATCGGATATGTGGTGCAGGACGCGGTTGCCGATGCTATGACAGTGGAAGCCGTTCCTCGTGTCGACGATCAAGGCCGGCCGTTCGATGATCAGACGAGAAAGCTGATGCACACCACGATGCAGACGCTGGGTCGTATCGCGATTGTCGGCGGTGGCATTCTTGTGGCGCTCGTCAATGTGTACGTGTTCACCGGAACCGAAGGGTTGCCTCAGGCGGAACTCATTCGGCTCTACCAGCGGATCTATCTCCTGGCGATGATCATCCCCGTGGTGTCGGTGCTGGGTGTCGGATTGGCATGGTGGTTGAATCATCAAAAAAGACAACGGCTTGTCCAGCAGGGATTTTCGCAGGAGCAAGCTCGGCATATGGTGAGCGTTCGAGATACCGAGCATGAATCGGCCAAACCAAACTGGTGGATCCTCGGTGGGAGCTCGGCTTTCGTGCTTTTCACATTGACCGTCGGACTGGGAGGATTTCCGTACCGAGAAGAGATCGTCTTCGCCGGTTCTATGGCCATCGTCTTGTTCCTGATGTCGAGACTCATGCGAGAGCTGGAGCCTGACAAGAGGCTCACTCTAGTCGGCACGGCTGCGGTGATCTTTGCGCTGCGCGCGATTCCAGGACCCGGCCCGGGTTCGACCTGGTGGATGATCGACGAACTGAAATTCGATCAACAGTTCCTCTCGATTCTCTCTCTGATCGGCGGCACTGTCGCGTTGGCCGGCATGTTCGTCTTTCGGCGCTTCATGGCCGAACGGTCGATTACGTACATCGTCGGATTTTTGACCGTGGTCGGCACCATTCTCTCGCTTCCGATCGTCGGGATGTTTTATGGGCTGCACGAATGGACAGCGAAAGTGACCGGCGGGGTGGTCGATGCCCGCTTTATTGCGTTGATCGACACGGCATTGGAATCGCCGCTCTCGCAGATTTCCATGATTCCAATGTTGGCCTGGATCGCCAATTCGGCTCCGACTAGTCTCAAGGCGACATTCTTTGCCGTGATGGCGTCGTTTACCAACCTCGCGCTTTCCTTGAGCCAGCTTGGAACCAAGTATCTGAATGAGAATTTCGTCGTGACGCGGGGAGTGCGCGACCAAGCGACGGGCGCCATTCAGACGCCAGCCGACTACAGTCAGCTCGGCGACCTCCTCATCGCGCAACTTCTCATTGGCTTGGCCATTCCTTTCACCGCCATTCTGTTTGCGAAGCTAACTAAATTTAAGAGCGCGTGATGGATGACCTGAACCTGTAGAGGAAAGAAGTTAAGGAGATCCTCATCTCTCTGCCGATTCCATTGCCCAAGCGGCCAATTGCTCGGAATCTTCCAGCACATCAATCGGGACTTCGTAGAAGGACTTGAGTGTCTGTTTGGCATTGGGGCGAAATAGTTTCATGCCCTGTGCTTTCTACCGAGGCGCAGTTGCCGGTGTGACTTTGAAGTACAGGCGGTCTTTATGGATGATGCCGAAGACGGTGGATCGATGATAGAGACCGTAGCCGCCAAACATGGCTCGTGCGGTTACTTTATGAAGATCGGCAAGCTGGTCCAAGACAAAATCCTTGAAACCGTCGTGCTTCGCTGCCATGCCTTATCCGGGTTTGCGTCCGGTAACCATTCGTACAGCGATCGGCAACGCGATGTCCGATCCCTTGCGATATTGCCCAGCTGTCTCAGTAATGCGTTGTCTGGCTTTCTCCTGTTGTGGAGAGGCGAGCTTCGTCCATAGATTCTGAATGGGTGCGGCAATGTCCATGAGGCTGGAAAAGTATTCATCTGCCGATGAGAACCGGACATCGCCAAGAAATTCTTGTTCGGAGATGTCGGCAAACCCAGCATGCTGCAGCATGCCAGCAAGATCTCCGGGCTTTGCCAGGCGGAAAATACCCGGTGCCGAGGGATCCGGTGGTGGGAGCTCGATGACTTGCTTGATGACGTCGATGGGGATCTTGAGGTAAGGATTTCTCTCCGGAGCAGACCAGACGGCCGCAGCAATCCAGGTATCAGGCTTGAGAACGCGGGCGATCTCTGCCACGGCTTTTGGAATCGCAGGCAAGAACATCAGACAGAAGCGTGTCGTCACGGCGTCGAATGACTCGGCCTCAAACGGGAGGGTTGTAACATCACCCGCTTCGAAGGTCATATTGGAGAGTTTCAGCGAACTCATTTTTCGTCTCGCAGCGTCGAGCATCTGCTCGGCCAAGTCGATCCCGATCACGCTGCCGCTCGCTCCCACTGTCTGCGCTGCGAGTAGGGCTGGATAGCCTGTGCCTGATCCAAGGTCCAACACGCGAAGGCCAGGACGTAACCTGGCATCGCCGACGAGCCGATGATTGAGGAAGGCCATCTGCTCGTCAAAGAAGCGATCCCATCTCTCCCAGCCACCAGCGACACGGTTCCAATCCTGGCGCTGGCTTTCGATGATTTTCTCGGACGATGGGGCTGCCACAATATTTATCTCAAGCTCTGTAATGTCTCGCGCAACTCCATGAGTTCGGAGACGAAGAGGTCCAGGTGTTGATCCCGCTCGGGCTGATCGTCTCTGAATTTCCACAGACGTCTGAAAACGGCCTTGAGCTCTTTATTGTGTGTCACGGCCAGTGCATAAGCGGGCTGTTCTCTCACGGATTTCTCGATGCAGCAGATGCTGTCATTGATGGCATGAAACTGATTGTGGAGATCATCGAAGGATTGGTCGACCCCCTTGCCTCCTTTGGCTGCTATGGCCGAAGCTTCCGCCAAGTTGGTGAGGTTAATGACCGTCTCGAGAGCAGTTGCCCCCTTCGCTTTTGCGGTAAACTCCTTGGCATGAGGATAAAACAAGTAACTGCAGCCGGTCGTGCTGAGCAGGAGAAGCGCGATTAGTGGGAAGAGTGTTTTCCAGCCCATATACCCTCCTGTATTGACGATCCGTCCCAGGAACAAAGGTCAGAAGTGGAGACGTTTTGCAGTCGGCCAATGATCACAACGAACCGTCGATTTTATAATCACAAAGAAGAGTGACCCCGGCAGTGCCTCATGAGGATTGCCCTACGCACCTCCGCGCGGTTGACGGATCGGAATTATGGAAGACACACACCTAGCGCAAAGTTTCGATCTAAGCAAAACCGGGAAGATATAGAAGACAGGTCGTTACGCGCTCTGATTGCTGGCACTCGGCCAAACCGATAATGAGACTGCAACGACTAGGTACACGACACCCGCGATGATTGCTCCGAGATTGATGTCGTACCAGGCGTTGATCCCGAGATACAGCTCATTCAGAAGAAGCCCCAATACCAACATGACAATTCCAAGCCAATTCCAAAAACTCATACCCATGGGTTGTCTCCTTTCTTTAGATGGTCTTTGCGCTTCCGTGGATGATCTGAGCCAATCAAGGTCGACTTCACCATTCCGAACCAGAAAAAGAAAGATTGCGTGTTACCCTTGCAGTAAACCATCACGCTCCCTGGGCGCGCAAACCTCCCCAGAGTGAGAGCCACAATGCAGCTCCGTAGTACGCTGCGGCGACAAGAACCAAAGAAAAGTTGGCACCGTACCAGATGTTCAGAAAGACGAGCTCATTGAGAAAAAGTCCGACAAACAACATGAGAAATCCGATAAAATTAAACCAACGGAAACCCATGATTAGCTCCTTTCAACGATGATCGTCAGCAAATATAGACCTCTCCACATCGCTTGAAGATGTTGAAGCTTCAGAACTTCGGACAAATTGTACGCCGTCTCTGTCGTGAAAATCTATAGCGAACATTTGGATAAACAACTGGGACCTGAATGTGGTCCATGGTTCATTGGTTCAGCCTGAACCAGCACGTATGTGGTGGGAGAGTCTCAATCAATCAAGCGTTGAAATGGCCATATGCCAAGAATTATTGCTCACTTAGACATGGATGCGTTTTTCGCGGCGATTGAGGAACGTGACACCTCTGCGTTTCGAGGGATCCCGCTTGTCGTGGGTGCAGACCCTCTTGGCGGCAAGGGTCGAGGAGTCGTCTCCACGTCGAACTATCCGGCGCGAGCCTATGGGATTCACTCGGCGACGCCGATCTCCACCGCCTGGCGCTTGTCGGAAGCGGCTCGTCATGCCGGCAAGCCTCCGGTGGCCTTCGTTTCGGTCGATATGGCGAAATATGCACGGGTATCCGAAGAAGTCATGGGCATCGCGCGGCGCTTTATCGCGAAAGTCGAACAAGCCAGTATCGACGAAGTGTACGGCGATCTCAGCTGGACGCAATCTTACGAAAAGGCGGAGCAAATCTGTCGCCGCTTGAAAGAGGCGATGGTATCGGAAGTGCTGTTGACGGCGTCAATCGGGATCGGACCGAATAAGCTGATTGCCAAAATAGCGTCGGGATGGCAGAAGCCGGATGGGCTCACGGTGGTGCGTGAGGAGGAGGTCGAAGCTTTTCTGTCTCCGCTTTCGGTCCGCGTCATCCCCGGCATCGGCCCGAAAACGGAGGCCATGCTGAGGGAGAAGGGGATCAAGATCGTCAGTGATCTCAGACGTCTGCCCGTGCATTCGCTTGAGCAACTCTTGGGGAAACGGGGCGTGGCTCTCTATGAGAAGGCTCGCGGGCAAGATGACTCACTAGTCGAAGAACATTCGGAGGTGCAATCGATCGGTGAGCAGGAAACCTTCGAGGCTGATACGCTCGATAGCCAGACGCTGGTTACTCAACTCGACAGCCTTGCTCGAGGTGTGATGGCTCGCCTGACTCTCGAAGGGTTGACGGCTTTTCGGACCATCGTGCTCACGGTTCGCTTTGAGGACTTTGAGACTAAGTCGCGTGCCCATACCTTGGTCGCAGCAACGCGCGATCCGGGTGTGTTACAGCGTGAGGGGCTGAAATTGCTTATGCCGTTTCTCGACCGCCGTGAAAATCCTTGCCGAAAGCGTATCCGTTTACTTGGCCTTCGTCTCGAAAAGTTGGTCTGACTTATCTCGACTATGGGCAATGGATCAAAGCGTATCGAGGGAAGTTATGACGTATTCGCGTAGTCGAGTGTATCTACAGGATCCGCGTAGAGGATACACCGGGCGTATGCTGCTGTGGAGGAAGACTATGATCACTTGTATGCTTTTACATTCAGATCTCAATTGCGTATGAAATCATAAACTTGCACTCGACTTCCCACGGAAGCCCGAATCAATCTCCCTACGTTCATCGGATCTAACAGCCTGTTCGTTCTCGATCCTGCCAGGATATTCTTAGTAAATCCAAGTGGATATCTGTAGATATTCGATCGGCATGGCGATTGCTGCTGGTAATGTCCGAACAGTGAGTTGAATCTCTGGAGGTGTCGTGGGAGTAGGCACAGGAACAAAGGTCGTTCGTCGGGGGTCACGCCTGTGCCGAACGGATGGCCTCAAGGGGAGGGTGAGCACGGCGGGTATGCTTCGGAAGGATGAAGCTGCAGTTCATTCGCACAGACTCGAGCCGCGGAACGATGAGCAAAAGGTGTGTGTCTACGGGTTATGTGAGTCGACCGATGAAGATCGCTTGGTTATTGAGCAGGGTAAAGCCTACTGCCTGAACCGAAGTGAGCATGGCATTCTGGTTCTGATGGGACGGCAGCTTCGATTTGGACAACATATTGAGTTCCATGTTGCGGAAACTCAATGGGAGCATTCCTTGAACTTGTACGAAGTACAGTGGACTAAAGCCGTTCCTGTTGAGTCCCATGGTGAACTGTTTCTAGTCGGTTGTCGGCTGGTATTTGGAGCACCTCGATATTGGGCATTTTAACTTCTCCACTCAGGGTACTACTGACGGTCTTCCCCTTCTTCTGGTATTCAGTCGGGGGTCTATCTCCCTTCGGTGACCCCCTTCCCGCTGTTCGGCGGACAAGATAATGAATATCGATTGATTGCCGGCCAGGATGGCTTTATCCTGCCCGCGTGGTTCTCTGGTTAGTCATCCTCTACCTCATCCTGTCGATCGGCATCGGTCTTTTCGCCGCAACTCGTGTACAGAATTCAAAAGACTTTGCCGTTGCCGGAAGGTCCCTTCCTCTCGCCGTCGTCACAGCCACGGTGTTTGCGACCTGGTTCGGTGCCGAAGCCGTCCTCGGCATCTCGGCGACGTTCGTCAAGGAGGGCCTGCGTGGCGTGGTGGCCGACCCGTTCGGGTCCAGCATGTGTTTGATGCTCGCCGGACTGTTTTTTGCGCCACGGTTGTATCGGCTCAACATGCTGACGGTGGGCGATTACTATCGGTATCGCTACAACCGCACCATCGAAGTTCTCTGTACGCTGTGCATCGTCGCCTCCTACTTGGGCTGGGGCGCGGCCCAATTCAAGGTGCTTGGCTTGGTGCTTAATGTCGTGACGGAAGGAATGGTCAGCCAGTCGGTGGGCATCATGATCGGTGCGGCCATCGTGCTCACCTACACGACGTTCGGCGGCATGTTCTCTGTCGCGATTCTCGATTTCGTTCAAATCTCGGTGATCATGGGAGGGTTGCTCTACATCGCATCGATCGTGGGGGAGATGGCAGGCGGGGTTCCAGTGATTATCTCACATGCGGCTGCGGCCGGGAAACTGGATTTGTTCCCACCGGCCACCCTCACGGCATGGATTCCCTTTATCGGGGCGTGGATGACCATGATGCTCGGTTCGATCCCACAGCAGGACGTCTTCCAACGGATTACGTCTGCAAAGAACGAACAGACGGCTGTCAGGGGGTCGTTACTGGGTGCCGTCCTCTATTTCGCGTTCTGTTTTGTCCCGATGTTTCTCGCGTACGCTGCAACACTCATTGATCCGGCCAAGTTTGGCGCGCTGTTAGAGCAGGATTCGCAGCTAATTCTGCCGACCCTCATCCTGGAGCACACGCCGCTCCTGGCGCAGGTCGTGTTTTTTGGAGCGGTTCTGGCTGCCGTGATGAATTGTTCAAGCGCCACCGTGCTCGCTCCCTCGGTTGCGCTGAGCGAGAACGTCATTCGGCCGATGTTTGCACGGGTCACTGATGCGGAGTTTCTCCGCCTGATGCGAGTCGTCTTGCTGGTGTTTGCATCAGCGGTATTGGCCATTGCGCTGTGGTCGGAAGCCACCATCTATGCGCTTGTGGTGAATACCTATAAGGTGACCCTCGTGGCGGCATTTATCCCTTTGGTCGCAGGGCTCTATTGGAAGAGAGCCACAACGCGGGGGGCTCTTTTCGCCGTTGTCGCCGGCCTTACGAGCTGGTTGGGAGGGGAACTCTTGAGGCAGCCGACCGATGTCTGGCCGCCGCAGCTCATTGGGTTTCTGATGGCAGGCATAGGCATGCTGGTGGGGTCGTTATGGTCTCCACACGCGCACGAATCTCAATCACCGACGGAAGAGTAGAGAACGGGTGAGCACGGTGTACGGGCGCACTCTTGACCAGTCTCATTGTGCTCGTGGGATTCATTGGTGCGGCAGGCCTAGTGATCCAGCGTGAAACGTACCGCCTGACGGATCTCGTACGGTGTGAAGGGTTTCCGAATCACGCGTCGCGCACCGAAGAGTTTTGCGACGTTGAGAAAGTTCTGATCAGCGGCTGCACCGGTGATGGCAATGACTCTGGCGTCTAGGAATTCTTGTGTCAGTGCGAGCGTGACCTCCATCCCATCCCGCTCCGGCATCAAGATGTCGGTGATCACGAGATCGGTTGGTCTCTCACGATAGAGCGTGAGGCCGATGTCACCGTTTTCGGCCTCACGGACCTGGTAACCGTCTGCCTCAAGAATTGACCGTAATAAGGCCCGAATAGCTGCGTCATTGTCGAGTACCAAGATTGAAGCCATCGTCTCTCTCCGGTTCAGAGTTGATCGCGCTACGAACGTGCCCGTGAGGTGGTTGTCAGGCTGCGCGTAGCAGGACCGACGGAATGTTCTCATCGGCATCCATTGAATAGTTCTCTCCACTACCAACCAGCGCCGGTGTTTGTTGTGCTCTGGTAAAACGGTTCTGCTCGATAACCGGATCGTGGACGTTCCCGCAGTTCATGCATCGATGACCGCTGGCCCACATGTGGCCAAAGGTTCCATCATAGTCCATAAAATGATCCTCGATCATCAGGCCCTGGCAGCGTGAGCAGTTCATGGTCATTCTCCCTTTGAGAGGTTTAGGAATTCGTTGCCCGCTGTGAGAAGGATAGCCAAGGGTTTCAGGTGGAGGTAGACCCAGAGGAAGTACCACGGAAGAAGGGGGCCGTAAGCGGCTAGGAACCGAGGAGTTATGAGTATTCCAGTAACCTGCTCACGGGTATTGCGATGAGTTGTAGGGAAAAGAGAACTCGAGGTTACGCTTCTAGGGGATATGACAATGAATAATCGGTTTATTCCTAATCCATTTGGTTAGTGTGGGGTTTTGTCGGTTTAAGCCTGGTGTAGGTCTTTCCATTCGGCTCGATCAAGTTCCGCATGAGCGTCGCTGAAATCGTAGCCGGAAAGTGTTTTGTCAGGGTAGAGCTTGTCATGGTATTGAACCTGTCTCGTATCGAGATGATCGATGATGCCTGCTGTGCGCTTCTGCCCCAAGCTTCTGTCACCGACTCTACTTTCAAATCCTGGTCTACGGGCTGTTATAAAAATGGCTTGCTCGGCCCTCTTCTATTTTTATGATCCGGTTGTCTCTGGTGCATCACGTGTCCTCCTGTATTGCGATAAGAAATCCTGACAGGTAACGGACCGGAATAAGTTTTTCAGCTCGGGCCTTCTGAATTTGGTAAGCTCTACGCTGATTTCTTCCTGGAGGATGGAGGTAAGCTGAGCGCATGTCGTTTAGGATCTCACCCGGTGTCGCTGTCTGGATGAAGAGAAGCCTGATGTGGTGCCTTGGAATTGCGGGGGTCGGTGTGCTGGCACTGGCGGGATACGGATTGTTCCTCTCCACCAGTTTAGCCTTGCCCAAGAGCGACGAACATCCGCCGTTGCTGATCTACAGCGCGCCGTTTTTCCTCACACCGGGGCTCCATCCCGTGGACGAGGGCCTGTTCGACCGGCTGCATCGGTTGGAGTATCGACCGGTCAAGACCAAACCGAAGGCGGCCGGCGAGTATTGGGCGACTGCGAACGCGATCGAGATTTTTTTGCATGCGCAGGAAGAAAGCCGGCTTTCCGCTCGGTTAGTCCGCTTGACGTTGGCGGACGGGATCGTGACCAAGGTCTTGTCCGCCGCCGACGGTCAACCCATCTCGCTCGTGAGGCTCGAACCGGCGTTGATCAGCGGAGTGCGCGGCGGCACCAAGCAGCTTCGGGAATGGACGCCGCTGGAGCAGATGCCTCCCGCCTTGATTCAGACGCTGCTGGCCATCGAAGATCGGCGATTTTTCTCCCATTTCGGGTTTGATCCGATTGCCGTCGGACGAGCGCTGTGGACCAACATCGTTCGTGGGGCGGTCGTGCAGGGCGGGAGCACCCTCACGCAGCAATTGGCCAAAAATCTCTTCTATACCTCTCGCCGCACTGTTGGACGGAAGCTCCAAGAATTCGCGGCTGCCCTGGTGCTCGAATTCAAGTACCGCAAGCAGGACATTTTGGAAAGCTACATGAACGAGATCTATCTGGGCCAAGCCGGCCCGGTCTCGATCTACGGTGTCGGAGAAGCGGCGCATCGGTACTTCGGCAAATCACTCGATCAACTCACAATCGAAGAAATTGCGCTGATCGTCGGTCTCATCAAAGGCCCCAATAACTATTCGCCTGTGAAAAACATCGAGGCGGCGACCAAGCGCCGAAACGTGGTGCTTCAACGCCAGCGGGAAGAAGGCATCGTGACGGAAGAGGCCTTGCAAGCGGCGTTGGCTCAACCGGTGAAAGTCGTGTTGACCGATGACACCCTCACCGACGCTCCGTATTTTGTCGATTACCTGCTCCGGGAGATCGAGCAGGGGACAGGCGCGGTCATTCCCGAAGGCGCACGGATCTATTCGACGCTCGACTCCAGAGCACAGCATATTACGGCGCATGTGTTACACGAAGGCCTCCTGAAACTTGAGACGAACTATCCTCCGTTAGCCGAGGCCGATCCGCCCCTTCAGGGCGCTGCGGTGGTGTTGGATGTAAGGCATGGTCATGTGTTGGCGATGGTGGGCGGGAGAGACTATCGAGTGAGCCAGTTCAACCGCGCGGTACAGGCTCACCGATCAGCGGGTTCGTTGTTCAAACCGTTTGTGTATTTGGCCGGATTTGAAGCGGCCCGCGGACAGGGGGCGAAAGGTCTCACGCCTGCGACGTTGTTGGCAGATGAACCGGTGACCTTGGACTCAGGGACCGGTCCCTGGTCGCCTCAAAACTATGACCGGCAGTATCGCGGGCAGGTGACGGTCCGATCGGCGCTTGAGCAGTCATTGAACGTGCCGGTCGTCAGAACGGCTCACCGGACCGGCCTGACGGCGCTCACGCGCCAGCTCCGCGCCTTCGGCATTACCACTCCGTTGGCAAATAACCTCTCCCTCGCGCTTGGGACGTCCTCGGTGTCGTTGCTTGAAATCACGGCTGCGTATGCCGGACTCGCTAATGGAGGGGTCATCATTCGTCCTGTGGCGCTGTCCAACCTGACGCGTGAGGGGGGGGAGACTATCTGGAGTCCACCTCTGGATCGGCGGCAGGCTGCGACTCCGCAAGGAGCCTTCCTCGTCACGTCGCTCCTGAAAGGAGTGCTGGATCACGGTACGGCTTCCAAAGCCAGAGCCCTTGGGGTGCGGGGGCCGGTGGCAGGCAAGACCGGGACCACCGATGGATCTCGAGACGCCTGGTTCGTCGGATATTCGCCGGACATCGCGATCGGTGTGTGGATCGGGTTTGATGATGAGCGATCGATCCATCTGACCGGTGCGCAGGCGGCCCTTCCCATTTGGAGCGAACTGGCCGTTCGGCTCCTCCCGCGGGATCTCCCGGATTTTGAGATGCCGGCAGGGGTCGTTCAGCGTCGGATCGACCCACGAACCGGTCAACGTGCCACGTCACAATGTCCGGAGAACAGGCCCGAGTTCTTCATCGCCGGGACGGAGCCCACGCTTTATTGCGAAGTTCACGGAGGAGGGATGTGG
This sequence comes from uncultured Nitrospira sp., assembly GCA_964435885.1. Taxonomy (GTDB): domain Bacteria; phylum Nitrospirota; class Nitrospiria; order Nitrospirales; family Nitrospiraceae; genus Nitrospira_D. The sequence continues at coordinate 41,094 of CAYTAS010000012.1, forward strand.
GAACGAGTGAAGCAGACGTTCGGCTTGTCCCCCTCATAAGTTGCGATCTCACCATGCTGGGGTGCTGAATTCCATAAACTGTTAGGCGGATCTCCTGTCCTCAGGTAACCTTGGGAAAACTGGCTTGCACAGGGGAGTTCGCCATGAAAAAGACCGGCTATGCGGACGACGGGAACATTACCCTCTTGGCAAAGGGCGTCGAGCTGAAGGGGGAAATCAGGGTCGAGGGCACGGTGCGCATCGATGGGCGCCTGGAAGGGGACGTGCATACGAAGGGTGAAGTGATCGTCGGCGAAGATGGCGTGGTGAAGGGCGCCATCCATGCGGATTCGGTGATCAGTAGCGGACGCATCAAAGCCACCGTCACGGCCACAGGGAAGATCCAGCTGCTCAAAAACGCCATTCTGATCGGCGAGGTGCATTGCCCTACGATGCTGATGGAGGAAGGGGCCAAATTTCAGGGCGTGAGCGATATGGGTGTCACCGGGTGGCCGGAAGAAGCGCCGAAGTTACCCGGCAATGTCCGAGAGATGAACGCCCATCGGGGGAAACCAGTCGCATTGATCGGAAGAGAAGCCGACCTCTAAGCAAACCGCGTGTGCTTCAACATCCGTGTTTCATTCTGGGAGCAAGTCACGTTCCCGCCGACTCCTCCTCCCGTGACAGAAATCGCTGAATCTGCTATCTACTACGTATCTCCTTAGGGAACGCCACGTCATCATTTATGACTCGACAGCAGGTCTTCTCCATCGTGTTCTTCTCCCTGTTGGTGTTGTTGCTCTACCAGATTGGGTTGATGTTCAAACCGTTCCTATTTTCGGCGCTCTGGGCCGGGCTGCTTGCGCATTGGGCCTTCCCCCTGCATCTTCGTCTGACGAGACTATTCGGAGGGAAAGCGCTACCTTCCGCCGCCATACTGACCGTTGGGGCGTTGGCGATCGTGGTCGTCCCGTTGGTCGTGATGGGGGTCATGTTGGTGCGTGAGGCGGGGGTGGCGGAGCAGGAGATCCGAGTCTGGATTGCAGCTGGAGGGCTGGAGAGACTGCCGGAGCAACTGGCGACCATCCCCGTTATCGGCAGCTGGTTGAAGTCGGCTCTAGCAGGGAGCACGACGCCCGCCTTGTCTTTGGAGCAGTCGGTGATGACGGGAGTGAAGGAACTCAGCCAATTTCTGATCGGGGGAATGGGCGATCTGCTGAAGAACACCTTCGCGCTCATCATCAATTTCCTCCTGATGTTGTTGATCCTCTTTTTTCTCTTCACAGATGGCCAGCAGTGGCTCTCGGTGCTCTACGATGTGATTCCGATGGAGGAGTCACACAAGTCAAGAATCCTGGTTCGATTGGATCAAACGATTCGAGCCGTGGTGAAAGGGGTGTTGGTGACGGCGATCGTGCAGGGACTGCTAGCGGGTATGGCCTATGTGGCTCTCGGCGTGCCGTTTCCGATGGGGCTCACGGCGTTGACCATCGTCTTAGCCCCGATCCCGTTCGGTGGAACGGGACTGATCTGGTTGCCCGTGGCCCTGTATCTATTCTGGGTGGAGATGACTGGGAAAGCACTGGTCATGCTGGTGTGGGGGATTGGTGTGGTCTCGACGGTCGATCAAGTTCTTCGACCGTGGTTGATCGGTCAAGAGGTACAGATTCCCGTGCTCTTGCTCGTCTTGAGCGTGTTAGGAGGATTAGCGCTCTACGGCTTGCTCGGCCTGTTCATCGGCCCTATTCTCGTCAGTTTGTTGATGACCGCCGTGCAGATCTATCGAGAAGAATATCATCTCAAGCAGCTGGCTCAATCTGCGACCCCGCCCGCTTCTCCATAGCCGTCGTGCGATCCGTCGGCGGTTCACTCGTCACGCGATCGGCTACTCCATGGGAATGATGATGGCGATTCCGCCCATCACGTCGTTCAACTGAAAATCCTGTTTTGGGCTCAGCGGATGACTGTTATGGCAGGTGACGCAGGCGGATGAGACGGCGCGATCTGCATAGATGGCTTGGAAATACTGCTTCTTGCCGCTTGAAACGATTCCGGTAATGGGGCGATCAGGCTCTCGCCTGAGAGCGTCCAATGCTTTTCGCTCAAACTCGGTCGCAGGCGCATTCCGCTGATAGATCGGGGAAAAGCCGATCAGCCTGTATCGGATGCCTTTCCCGCTTTCCGCGACCAATCGACCGGAGCGTTGCAGGAACTGGGCGGGTAAGGGCAGCGTGTTGTCCTGTTCCCAATGTTCAGTCGAAGCCACGACGCCTTTTTCCTGCAATCGGTTAACGATCTGTGCGGTGTAAAACGTGCGGTCTGCTTCGAGGACGGCATGGACGTAGTCGGCGACCTTCTGGGGGGAGATGCCGACTGCTTTGGGGCTTTCTTTGGCGGCGTGGAGCGCCGCCGCGGTCCAGAACCCCCCTAAGAGGAATGCGATGACAGCGGCTTGGAATGCGAAGCGGCGATAGTCCATGGGCCTCCTTGAGAGGACGGTGAGGGATTGATCGGGAGCGTGATGAGGCATGCCGTTCCTCGATCGTCGGCGCACTCTATACGGATGTCGCCCCCGAACTTTCGGACAATCCGCCTTGCGACGGTGAGTCCGAGGCCAGAACCTTCTCCTTGCTCTTTTGTCGTAAAGAACGGGTCGAAGACTTTTGACAGGTGCTGCTTGGCAATGCCTGGCCCGGAATCGATGATGGTAATCGTGACGCTATGATCTGAAACAACCGTCGTCAGCGCGAGAGTCCCAGTGCCCTTCATGGCATGGGCGGCATTGGTCAGCAGATTCAGGAACGCCTGCCGAAGTTGGTCCGGAAGCACGAGGACCGGAGTACTTCCGGCATAGGTTTTGTGGATCACGACATTCTTCATCTCCCCAGTGGTTTTGACGGTGGCAAGCGCGTCATCCAAGACCTGCTCCACATGCACGGGGATCGGCTGATCCGTACTCTCGCGATCGATGACACCGGTAAAATCGCGGATGATCGCGGCCATGCGACGGCCATGCGCCACGATGTCTCGCGCGTAGCTCTTAATATGCTCTACGTCCTGTTCATCCTGAATCACTTCCCCCAATCCAATGATGCCGAACAAAGGATTATTGAGCTCATGGCCGATGCCGGCCGTCAATCTCCCAAGGCTTCCTGCTTTCTCCGCCTGAACAACCTGGTCCTGTAATCGGCTTTCGTCCGTGATGTCTCGAAGCACCAGACCGATCGTGTCTTCTTCGCCCGGCTTTGCAGGCAGCCTGAACCATTGATAATGGTAGATGCGCGATCCGATGGTCAGCTCAGCGCGATGGCCGGCCGGTTCATGACTTGGAAGAGGCTGCAACGGATCTTTTGGTATCGTCTCACGCTCAAAATCGGTGGCGGTGTTCGTTGTCCCGCCGTTCATCCGGAACTCCGCTTGAAGCTGTTTCTGAACGTCGGGAGCCAGGGACAGCATCGCAAACAACGAGACGTCCGACAACGGCTCAGCCACCGTGAACGCGTCGCGGGCCGCCTGATTGATATAGCGCACGACCTGACGGCCATCAATCAAGAGGATGGGAGTCGGAACGGCATCCAAGATTTGATCCGTGGACTGCTGCAGGACCTGGACTTCTTGGGTTTTCAACTTGACCTGATCGGTCAGCCCCGTAAATGCGGCGTTCAACTGTACGTTCATGCGGGTGAATTCCCGGGCAAGGTCTTCCAGCTCGTCGCCGGTGTTGATCTGAATCGGTGCCTGAAGCTCGCCACGCCCGATCGCCTGCGCCGCCTGTTGTAGTTGCCGGACCGGTGTGACGATCCGACCCGCCGCCACGTAGCCTAGTGAAACGAGCAGCGCCGTGGCGATGGCTCCGAACACCATCACCCAGGTGAGCAAATGCTGGATCGGCGCGAAGAGCTCGTCGGACGATTGCCAGACGAACGTGTGCCACGATCCGTTGTCGAGCGAGCCGTTGGTCGCCCGGCTGGTCTCAGGAAGCGGGGCAAACCCGATGACGGAGGTCGAGTCTCCGCCGTGGCCGTCGCCGGCGGCTTGTACCCAGCCGGGACGTTGAGGGGTGACGAGCGGCGTCAAGTTGCGATCGGACAGGGGAACGCCGGTCGGAAGAATGGGGCAGCTTATGACGATGCCGCGACTGTCGATCAGCATGACGTGGCCGGTCTTGCCGAATCGAATGGCATGGGTCGCCGGGGAAAAGAACTCCTTGGCATCGATGACATGATGAAGTACGCCGACGGCTTCGTAACGAAGGCTATCCATGACCGGGAGGGAGATCGTGAAGACATACGCATTCACTTGGTCGTCGAAGCGGATGTCTTCGATATAAAGCTTGCCGACCGCGTTGTTGAACGCTCCTTGCCACCAGCGGGTGTCCTGGTGTCTGAATGCCGGATGGTCGGTCATGGTGGCGACCAGGGTGCCTTGCACATCGGTCAAAAAGAGCATCTTGGTCGAGGCACGGACCACCTGCGGCAACACCTGGCCGGGGGGGCTATAAACCCCTGCATAGTATTCGCGCAGCAGCGAGCTGAGCGTATGTTCCGTCAGCGACTTGATGGCAGCAGGATCTCGCCCTGTCCAGCGCTGTTCGAGATCTGCGGCCGCCGCGGTCGAATGTCGTGGATCGCGCGAGGCGTCTCGACGGCGTTCCAGTTCCCGAATGATCGTCTGATCATGGGCGATCCGTGCGGTATGCGAGATTTCCTCGACCACGAGCAGATCAAGTTTGCGGGCTGCTTCCGTGGCCAGCGCTTCGAAGCTTTCTCCGCTGATCTCACGGATTTCCTGCGACCCCTGCCAGAAGGCCATGCCCAAGCCGATGACGAGAGGAACGATTCCGACGAAAAGCATGGACAGTATGATTTTGGTCTTGAGTCCCCATCGGCCGCCTGCCGGTGAGACTGTGGGCGTCGTCATGACGGAACGTTCCCTTCGCCGAGCGATGGGTCACCAGGAAATGTGAGGGTAAACGTGGAGCCTTGTCCGACGCGGCTTTCAACTCCAATGGTGCCGTGCATGTGCTGGATCACGTTTTTGATATTGTAGAGACCAAGTCCCGTTCCCTTCCCCGGCGGCTTCGTGGTGTAGAACGGTTCGAAAATCCTGGTCAATACCTCAGGTACGATGCCGCAGCCGGTATCGGACACACGAACCTGCGTTGCGTCGGCTGCCGCGGTGGTTTCCAGTGTCAAGGTGCCGTGATGCTCCATCGCCTGAACTGCGTTTGTAATCAGGTTCACGAATACGTGAAGGAGTTTATCCGGATTCCCCTTGACGACAGCATCAGGTTGGTACCGTTTGTGAATCTCAATGTCTTGAAGCGCCACAGCATAACGGGCGATCTTCAAGGCTTCGTCGAGCGTGACATTGATGTTAATGAGGCCGTCCTGCCGTAAGGACGCGCGGCGAGAGTAGGAGGTCAGATCTCGGCAAATGGCGGTCGTGCGCTTGACGGCGTCGATGATGTCCAAGGCCTGCGCGTGTACCGCCGCGAGATCCGTTTCGTCGGCCAGATTTTCGGCCATGCCGAGAATCAACTGAAGCGGATTGTTCATGTCATGGGCGATGCCCGCCGCGAATGAGCCGAAACCGGCGAGTTTCTCGGCCTGGAGCAACTCGGTCTGTAACGCCGATTCATATTGTACGAGTAACCAGAAGAGTCGGGAGGCCTGTCCACTGATGATGTCGGTTCCCGTCGGTTTCTGTTGCTGAAGCGTTGATTCCATTGTTCGATCGCCGGTGAGGTCTATCACGAGGTTGAGTGAGTGGCTTTCGAGCAGATCCTGTAGCCGATCATACACCGGGACATTTAGCTCTTGGGCCCGTTTGAGCCCGGGTGCTGAGGGATCCTTGTCGGTGATACCGAGGATTGCAATTGTTCGAATCTGATGGAGCACCTCGAGAAGTGCGGTCCCACCGCGGCCTGCACCGATAATGGCCACTCGCATCGGAAGCGTGCCGGTCGATGAGGTACTCTGTTCGCTCTCTGCCTTGGAATGAGCGATGGCCGGAGTCGTAGCCGCCGAGCCCGTTCGCTCAAATGTCGGCCAGTCCATCATAGAGGCGCCAACTCTCGCCGTTCCATGGCGCGCCCGACGGCAGCCTTCAATATCTCGCCCTCCACCGGCTTCACGAGATAATCCACCACACCCTGCCGAAGGAGAGAGGTCGCCATGTCGGTGTCTGGAAACCCGGTCAGGACGATTAAGGGTACGCGTGGATAGTTCTCGCGAAAGTAGGCGATGGCTTCGATGCCATTGACCTTCGGCATGCGAATGTCGCAGATCATGACATCCAATAAGAGGCGGTTTTCCCCTGAGTTGATGACTTCAATGGCCTTCTCCCCATTCTCGGCTTCAAGGACATCGTAACCGGCTTTTTGCAGAGTCATACGCACGACCTTGCGGATGTCCGGTTCGTCATCGACGATCAGGACTCGACCGTTGCAACTCTCACCTCCGACAAAAAAACCGGACTTGAATTCACTCATGGTAACCTCCTTGGTGAAGAACGGAGCGCAGTGAGTTCCGTCATAACCTGAGGTGTCGCAAGGTCAGTGCCGAGGTTGAAAGGCATGCGAAGCTCCATCTTTTCAACAGGAAATTGAATCAAACATGCCTCCGCTGCCCACCGACTGGCTCAAAGGCACCACCAGGTTGGCGAAATCCACCACCGACGGATGCTCATTGCCTTTCAGTGCACGTTTCAGCTAGGGTATTGAAAACATTGCCGGAGTTGATACCTGTGATTACACCTGATGTGCTGACCGAATATATTCGCAAGAGCCTGCCGGACGCTGACGTGACCGTGACTGACCGTACGGGGACCATGAATCACCTGAAGGTCGTCATTGTTTCCGATGGGTTCGAGGGGAAAAATCTTTTAGATCGGCACCGCATGATCTATCAGGCCTTAGACGCACCCATGAAGGATGGACGGATCCACGCATTAGAACTCACCGCTCGAACCAAAGATGAGATATAGGAGGAGGCCATGGCCGACCAGATAGAAGAAGAAATTCAAAGCGAAGTGAAGGCGCATAAGATATTGATCTATGGCAAGGGGACCAAGACGATGCCGATGTGTGGGTTCACGAGGGAAACCATGCAGTTTTTTGACAAGTATGGGTACCCGTACGAACTCATCGACGTCCTGTCGCAACCGGCTAAGCGCGAAGCGCTGACCAAAATCACGAATTGGCCGACGCTCCCTAAGGTGTTTATCGACGGCACTTTCTACGGCGATACCGACGTGCTTGATCCGATGGCCGCCAAGGGCGAGATCGAACCGCTGCTGAAAAAAGCATTTGGGAAATAAGAGGGCATCTCGGATGGCGAACGGTGCGCAGGCTCGGTTTCGCTATAATGCACCGAAGTCAGACGGATAACGAGCTGTTTTCTTTTTCCTCCGGTGCTCCTTTAAGGCTGCGACATCCGTCGCAAGGCCGTCGCACCTGGACTGCTGTACTACACAGCCCACAATTCCTGCTATAGCGAGAACCTCGCAGCGAATCCGTTCCATCCGAGACTTGAAGGAGGGCGGTAGAGAAATTTCATGGGAAAGAGCCCTAATTCATACGGCATGTATGTGGACAGTCTTGCTGGGACTGGTGGTAAATGCAGGATGTGTGGCAGATCACCATACCAATCATCTTGTTTGGGAGCACTTGCAGATTGTCGATCTCACACACTCATACGGCGCGGATACGGTCGTTTGGCCGACGGAACAGGATTTCAGGCTTTGTCGTTCAGCATGCAGAGGATACGCCCGGTGGCTATTACTATGCATCGAACCGTGTGGAGATGCCTGAGCATGGTGGTACGCATATCGATGCGCCAATTCACTTTTCCAGAGGAAAGCAGACGCTTGATCAGATCCCACTTGAACGATTGGTTGGGGCCGGTGTTCGAATCGATGTCGCTGAGCAATGTGCCGGCGATAGGGATTATCGAGTGGCGATCTCAGATCTCAAACGATGGGAAGCTGGACATGGGCGGATTCAAAGCGGCACCATTGTCTTACTAGACACGGGTTTCGCCAGGTTCTGGCCTGCTAGGAAGGATTATCTTGGAACAGAAGTGAGAGGGCAAGAGGGAGTGCGCGAGCTTCATTTCCCAGGGTTGCATCCCGCAGCGGCTGCCTGGTTGGTGCGAGAGCGGGCAGTTAAGGCGGTGGGCATTGATACCGCTTCTATCGACTATGGGCAATCGACCACGTTCGAAACGCATGTGGCTTTACTTTCAGCAAATGTTCCAGTTTTTGAGAATCTCGCCAATCTTGATGACTTGCCTGATCGAGGCTTTGACGTGATCGCTTTGCCCATGAAGATCGCGGGCGGGACGGGCGGGCCACTGCGGATTATTGCGATAGTGCCGCGTTCTTAGTCATCGAATTTTCTCTACTGCAGATTGTAGCGGCTTCCTTCTTCGCTCTTTTCGGTTCCAGCCTAGCCATGTATACTTGGATTCATGAAACCTCGGCAACCGACCATCTCACAGGACTCATGACGGCGACCGAGCAAGCTGAGTCAGCAGCTCGGTGACGAGAAGATTGAGCGAGCAAGGCGTCAGACTCCAGAAGAACGGCTGACCATTGCATTGCACCTGTCCGATTTCTGCTACGAATTGAACCGGTGTTCTCCGAAGCCTTGAGCTGAACTTCTGTTGAAAGCCCTTCCGGATTGTTTTACCTTTAGCCATTACAGTAAATTCAGCTGGCCCTATTTCTTTGGCACAGTCCGCCTCTTTATTTTTGATGGTCTTTTCATTTTTGCCTTTGAGAGCAGCAGTTCCTATGAGTTCGGAAGATAGAGTCTGTCTTTCCGCTGCCCGCGACACTCATCATGTCTGGAGGTGTTAATGCATACAGACCATCGAGCTTGAGTCTTGGGAATGTTTTGAGCAGCAGGTAACAATCACGTTCTCTTCCTGGAGAAAGCTCAAAGCCGAACACAAATACAATCAATGGGCCACTCCTTTATTCAGGGGGCAAGCAGATGCCGGCTGGGCACTGGAAACAACATTAGAGCGTTTCACGAAGCAAAGGAGTTGGGCTCAAGAAGACTACTTCCGGACTATCAGAGCCGTTCGTCCGGCAGTCATCTCTATCACGCAAAAGCACTGGGATTGTCCTGATGAGTTCAAAGAAGGATAACTTCCATTGTCAGGCTATGAATTCATGATTTATCTTAGGCATCATGGATTCCCTTCGCCATTTGCGTATTCCGCTGAATCCGGCCGCCGATTCCGAGCGAATCCGGCCACCCGTCGGAGCCCCGCGACGCAGGGCCGCAGTGATCTGTCTTCAGTGGCCGACTTCCATCCGCTTTGGCTAACCGTTTGCGCATCGATTCTCCTTTCAGCGTGATCTTATAGGCATTGTGTACGAGCCGGTCAAGAATGGCATCGGCGAGCGTCGGCTCCCCGATCGCCGCATGCCAGTGATCGATCGGGAGTTGACTGGCTACCAAGGTGGCCCGATGCCCGTGGCGATCATCGAGCAGTTCCAACAGATCGCGGCGATGCTCGTCGGTCAACGGGGCCAACCCCCAATCATCCAGGACCACGAGGTCCGTCTTGGCGAGATTCCGGAGCAGACGCCCATAGCGGCCATCGCCTTTGGCGACCGCGAGCTCCCGAAAGAACCGCGGCAGTCGCAGATACAAGGCGGAGCAGCCCAGCCGACAGGCCATCTGGGCCAGCGCACAGGCCAGATAGGTCTTGCCGGCACCGGTCGGCCTCACGATCAACACATTGTCATGGCTGCGAATCCATTGACCAGTGGCGAGCGTGGCGATGACGCTTTTCTCGATGCCCCGGGGATGGCGATAATCGAGATCTTCCAACGTGGCATGGCCGGGGAACCGGGCCTGGGCCAGCCGCCGCGCCAGGCGGTGATTCTCCCGGACCGTGCACTCGCGATCGACTAACAGCCCCAGCCGTTCCTCGAAGCTGAGCCGCTGCACCTCAGGCATCGCCAGTTGTTCCGCCAAGGCCGTGGCCATGCCGGTGAGCTTCAGCGTCTCCAACGCCGTGAATGTGGGATGACGTCACAGCAGCAGTCTCCTTCCTGTTGGTAATAGGTGGTGCCGCGCAGATGATCGTGGGTGCTCGGCAGCGGAACCATCGGCATCGGTTTGGGGAGCGGCTGTTGGTCCAGTCCGTTCTTTAAAATGGACTGCACACTTTTGTAGGTGAATGCCTCCAGCGCCTGAGCCCGTCGGTAGGCGGCTTCAAGTCGCGCCGGGCCGTAGTGTCGTTCCAGCCGCAACACCCCGAGGCACGAGCGATAACCTTGTTCGGGATGGGGCCGCCGCGCCAGGATTTCAGCCACAACGGCCCCGGTGGCGGGCCCGACGGTCTCCGCCCACTGGATCAGGCGGGAGGGGGACCACGCCAGATACTGCTGGTGCGCCGAGGGGAGATGCGCCACCACCGTCGTGTGCCGACCGCGCTCGGCACTCCGCACATGACTCGCGATCCGCTGGCCCTTGTGGAAGCATTCGACCGTGGTCACGGTCAGCCGCACATCGAGGGCCGTATGGATCAACGGCGACGGGACGCTGTCATAGTGGCCCTCGACCTCGATATGCGCATCGATATTCACTCGGGCCATCCGCCACTCGGCATAGACGTAGGGTTCGGTGGGCAGCGGCTGCAAGGCGGGCCGGTCCACCGCGTCGAACTGCGACTGTCGACAGCCAGGGAGTTTTTTGAAGGGTCGGCGATTCAGCCGGTTCAAGCAGGCGGTGATCGCCGTATTGAGCTCGGCCAGGCTGAAGAAGGACTGGTGTCGCAGACAGGCTAGAATCCACCGTTCGACGAGTAAGACACCCGCTTCGACCTTCGCTTTGTCGCGGGGTTTGCGCACCCGCGCCGGAATCACCGCGACATCGTAGTGCCGAGCCAGATCGGCGTAGGTCGGGTTCAGCTCCGGTTCATAGCGACAGGCCTTGGTGACGCCGCTCCGTAAGTTATCAGGCACGACGATCTGCGGGGCGCCTCCGAAATAGGCAAAGGCCCGCGTATGCGAGCCGATCCAGTCCGGCAGCGTTTGTGTCCAGGTGGCTTCGGCATAGGTGTAGTTCGACGCGCCAAGGACGGCGACGAAGATCTGGGCCTCTCGAAGCGTGCCGGTCTGCCGGTCCTGGACCCGCACCGTCTGGCCCGCATAATCGACGAAGAGTTTCTCACCGGCGCGATGCTCTTGCCGCAGACACCGATCCAGGGTGGTGCGCCAGGCGCCATAGAGATCGCAAAAGCGGCTATACTGATAGCCGTCGGGATGCTGCGCCTTATACTCCTGCCAGAGCAGCGCGAGGGTCACGCCCTGCCGCGTCAATTCCTGATGCCCGGTCGCCCAATCCGGCATCGCCCGCGGCGGGCCGGTCGGCGATGGGGCCGCCGGATACAACCGGGTTTCCAGCTGTTGATCGTCCAGATTCTCCGGGAATGGCCAGGACAACCCCGCCGCCTTGGCCCGATAGAGCGTTGCCGCCACCGTGCTCCGCGCCACGCCACAACTGGCCGCGACTTGTCGATTGCTGAGCCCGCAGGCCCATTTGAGTCGAAGGATGTCTTTGATCTTCCGCATGGTCACGCGCTCCGCTGGCATCGGCACCTCCCCCATAAAATGGAAGGGACACGATACCCAAGGTTGAGGAGGACCTGCGTCGCGAGTGGCTCCGGAACGATCGGACGACGGCTCGCCGCCCGTTATTCCGAGGGATGTCGGCCAACGTTTCCGAGAGAGCTCGAATGAGTGGCCGGATTCACCTCGGAATCAGTGGCCGCGTTCCGTCGGAACACGTGGCCGACTTGCGTCGGAATCAATGGCTGGCTTGGATCGGAATACGCACCATTGCTGGATTGGACAAGGTCACCTTACGTGGCTGCGTTTTTCGCTTTTCGTTCGGAGGAGAAGCCACAGTGTGGGAATGTCGCTATTTACTCATATGTCGAGCATTCTATGGACTCAAACATTGCCCATAATTTCCGTGAGCCAATTGTGCGAGGATTGGGCCCTTATGCAGTCACTCACAAGCGACATTATGCCCAGCAGTGCGAATATTCAATTTGCGAGCAAAGAGTTGATGGAAAGCATGTGTATGGTAGCCACGAGATCGCTACATTCGGGGATTCCAGCTCCGACCTAGGTCCGGTGAAAAAATACACTCTTCCTGCGAGTGAGAGGGGAAGGGTATTGGATCATCTAGAACGCATGAATGTAACTGCATTCTCATTATTCGGTAGCGAGAAAACCCTTATGGAAACGTTGGCTTATCGAGAAATAGAGAAGAATCGCCTGATGACTCAGCTCAAAGAAGGCTGAGTTGATAGAATCGTTGTTTTCAAACTTCGGGCGACCTTTGCGAAGAACTGGAGACCCACCAACATGCGAATGCAGCTAAGCCACGATGGCTTGCTTGGTTTCGTCCAGGTGCTTTTGTAGATACGTCATAAAGGGGGTGCCGCCGGTGCCAACGGCTGTGGGATTGGTGGTGCTGGTTTGGTGTTGGCGATTGATGTAGCTGTCGGCGTAGCCAATATGGATTTCTCGGAACTTGGCCAATAGATCGACGCAGGTACAGTAAGCAGGCCATAGTTCGGGATGACGCTGCTTGCGGTCATGAACATAGCCGGAAAGGAGAGCATGTCCCTGGCCGTCGGTCCTGCCCTCTAGAGTCTGCAGGAATGCCCTGTGGCGAGGCGGCATATACTCACGCATTTCTTGTAAGTATATTGTCAAGGGATCGGGCGCATGGTGGATGCCGAGTCCCGCGTCCAGGCAAGGCACGATGGTGCTTTGCGCACCGGTCTCGCCACGAAACTGTTGTGGCTGTTGTGCATAGGCTTCGACCTGTTCATAGATGAGACCATCTGGCAAGGACGGACTGTTCTTCCAGCCGTGAATGTAGGGTCTCACGCGGGTATAGTAGACATAGGGATCACAGCGTTCCTTCATGCGGAGCAGCGTGTCCCGCATGGCTGCTTGCGAGGACGCCAGAGCCTGTAAACCCAACAGAACTTCATCATCTTTCCCTGTCGCGGCTCCGTTGATCGCCCGCACCAGGCCCTCCAATCCAGATCCCGCTTGCCGCTCGATCTGCAGGTGGACAACGACGAACCACTCTTCATCCAGCCCACCGAGAAAATTTTGTAGCAGCACGATGTTGTCGAGCTGAATAGGCTTCGTCGGATCAAGCCGTCGCCAGTTGTCCAGAGCATAGGAGGCATAGGAAAGGACCGGAGGGCGACCGAGCTTCTGAGCGACCTCATACCATGGTCGTGCGAGGTGGGAGGGAAGCTTGACCGTTGGCTGCCCCGGTGTCTCCCAGACATACGCGTGACCTGCGAATGAAAGGATCCGCATCGCAGCTCGATATTCGTCCTCTCGCCAATTCGACGGAATGGATGGAAGCAATGACGGCTGTTTATCGATAAACCGCCGGACCTGACGAGCGCTCAACAGCTTCGGCAGCTCGTGGCCGAGATGATTCAGCGAGGGGCAGTCGGGGAGAGTTTCGCACGGATCCGTCGGCAGGAATCCCCGTTCAGGAGAGATTCCGAAATCGGAAAGCGACAGCGGCTGAGTCGTGCTTGAATGCACAGGGGCCTCCTGAGCCTCACTCTACCATTCTGCCATGAGATTGCAATCGGTCGCAGACCCCCCCACTTCAAACAAAAAGGCCACCTCAACTGAGGCGGCCTTGAGATTTCTTTCTTCTTTTGCAGGTGCGCCGTGGGTACCCTCAACTGCGCATTCTTTCATTCCTTTCCCAGGTGGGCCTGCGGTTGTCTGGAGCGACCTTGGCGGAGGAATGGGGACCCACCGAGCCGCCGCTGATGTGAAAGCTGGAACTGACTGCAGGACTGTGGTCGCGGAAGCGACCACAGCTGAAGGAATTCCAGAATGTTCGCATCAGAAAAGGCCGGAAGGGGCATTCCGGTAGCCTGGAAGCGACAGCGAGTCTCAGGCCCGCCGCTAGGTGCCCATTTCCCAGGATGCCAGATACTTCTTCTGTTCCTTCGTCAGCGTGTCGATGGCCACGCCCATCCCAGCCAGCTTGAGCCGTGCGATTTCCTTGTCGATGGCGGCTGGCACTGGGTACACTTTCTTTTCGAGCTGTTTGTAATTCTTCACGAGGTATTCAGCGCCAAGTGCCTGGTTGGCAAAGCTCATGTCCATGACGCTGGACGGATGTCCTTCAGCCGTAGCCAGGTTCACCAGCCGGCCTTCACCCAACAAGCTCACTCGGTGCCCGTTCTTCTTGAGGGTAAACTGTTCGACCCCGGTACGTACCACCCGGCGTTTGCCCGCCATTTTCTCAAGGGCCGGGATGTCAAGTTCCACGTTGAAGTGGCCGCTGTTGCAGACGATGGCGCCGTCCTTCATGGCGGAAAAATGTTCGCCACGGATGACGTGGATGTTCCCCGTGACGGTCACAAAAAAATCCCCGACCGGGGCGGCGAGTTCCATGGGCATCACACGGAAGCCGTCCATGACGGCTTCGAGGCCTTTCAATGGATCGATTTCCGTGACGATCACGTCGGCCCCCATGCCCTTCGCACGCATGGCGATGCCGCGTCCGCACCAGCCATACCCCACGACCACGACGACCGACCCGCAGACCAATCGGTTGGTCGCACGGACGATGCCGTCCATGGTGGACTGGCCGGTGCCGTAGCGATTGTCGAACATGTGTTTGGTGTCGGCGTCGTTGACGGAAATGACGGGAAACTTGAGGACTTTCTTTTCCGCCATGCTGCGCAACCGGATGACACCGGTGGTGGTCTCTTCAGTCCCCCCAATGACGTTCCTCAAGAGTTCTTTGCGCTTGGAGTGCAGGTGTGAGACGACGTCGGCGCCGTCATCCATCGTGACGTGTGGGCGGTGGGCGATAGCCGACTCAATATGACGATAGTAGGTCGGGTTGTCTTCGCCCTTGATGGCGAAGGTTGGGATGCCTTCATGCTGGACCAACGCGGCTGCGACGTCGTCCTGCGTGCTGAGGGGATTTGAGGCACAGAGACGCACATCCGCTCCGCCGGCTTTGAGCGTAATGGCCAAGTTGGCGGTTTCCGTGGTCACGTGGAGGCAGGCCGTGACTCGTACTCCTTTTAACGGTTGCTCACGCTTGAACCGCTTACGAATCAGCCGCAACACGGGCATCGTGGCTTCAGCCCATTCGATCTTCAATTTACCTTGGTCTGCGAGTTTGATATCTTTCACATCGTAATCCACGAACAACCTCCTTACTTGATGAATGCCAACCGTGATCATGACAAGGGGGGGGGCGGGTAAGGCACCCGTCCCCCTTGCTGACGCGTGTTAGGAGTAACCTTGCTAGAGCCCGGCGTCTTTCCGCAACGCCCTCACCTTGTCGGTCTTTTCCCACGTAAACTCAGGTTCGTTGCGGCCAAAATGCCCATAAGCAGCCGTCTTCCTGAAAATTGGGCGCCGAAGTTTGAGATGGTCGATGATACCCCGTGGGGTCAAGGGGAAATGTTTGCGCACGAGCTTGTCGAGAATCTCGACCGAAACCTTTTCGGTGTTCTTGGTATCGACCAGAACGGACACCGGATCGGCCACTCCGATGGCATAGGCCAGCTGAACCTCACACTTATCGGCCAATTTGGCGGCGACAAGGTTCTTGGCGATATAACGAGCCATGTAGGATGCAGACC
>CAYTAS010000013.1:0-52211 GCA_964435885.1 uncultured Nitrospira sp.
CGTAGCCCGATTGATGGGTGACCAGTTCGTTTTCGAGAGTGGCCTGTCGAGGACGATAGAGTGGGTGCCGGTTGAGTTGAAAGGCGAAGGCCCAACAGTGAGGCGCTGTTCGAGTCTCGATAAGACGATCATCGATTTCGATAACGATGGGCGAGCAGATTTGTTGGTGAAGACCACATTCTGCATGAAAGGGGAGCCGAGTGACAGCCTCTATGTGTTTCCAGCCGATAGTAATGTCCTTGAAGAAACGAATTGGCAAGACTTGAGCCCCTTGTTGGCGACTCGTGACAAGTTTGAACGAACCGGTGGAACCTATCCGCTGACGTCGCTCCGGATGGACAAAGGCCAGGCGCCTCGCGCGTTGACGACCACCTTTTCTCTCCAACCCTTTGTTCTCGATGGCACATCCTACGTCGGTTTGACCGATGCCAGAAGGGAATGGCTGGTGATTACGAAGTATCGAGGCGGTGAACGGTTTGAGGATCTGTGCTATCTCCACTCAGCTAATTAAGCCGGTATCCTTTAGCCGAAAGGCAGGTGTCCCTCATGGCATTGATGGTTGATAGGCCATGCAGGGCTCGGGCATGGTCGGCGGGGCTCTGAGGGCTAGGGCTGAATGGAAAGGGTGAGGTCTGGCTATAGAAGTGATGCTCGTTGGCTAATCTCGCCTTGTACTCACACTCCATGTAGTCGCGGTCCACATCATACCGGCTGAGACCACTGGGGGAACCTCCACGCTCATAGGGACTTGGTGCGCAACCGAAATTCGCTAAGAGAAGCAGGATGAGGACGCCTCCATACTGCATTTTCATAAGGTATTGATACCATCGGCACAAAGGCGGATCAAGCCGGTCGGCCTGTGATGATCTCCGAGCACCGATGGGCGCTGACGAGCGCGCTTTCCAAATTGGACGGCCACCCGGTGTCCGTCCATCCGCCGGCGACGAGTAGGTTCTGGATCGGGCTCTGTTGCAGGGGCCTGAGCCGTGCGGTGCCCGGCGCGAGCGAGAGCGTGGCATGGGGTTCTTGAATGAGTTCATGAACGGAGATGTTTTCAGGGGCCATGTTTGGGAACACTCGGGTCAGCTCGACGATGGCCGCGTCTCTCATCTGGTCTCCATTCAAGTTCGCCAGCGAGTCGGCCGTCGCGGAGAAACGACAGTCGATCTCTGCGGGTCCCGCCGGTGCGACGGTGAGTCGGTGGAAGGGGTGCCCTGTCAACAGGACAAGCCGTGGCGCTTGAGAGAATGACCGGCACGTCAGTCGGACGGCGATCTCGCCGAGGTCGGTCAGGTCCGTCATGTGGGCGAAGTAGGCCAAGCGAGCCACTAACCGCTCCGGGAGGAGCGCGCGCAGGTGTCGGTGCGGCAGCGCGAGAATGCACCACTGTGCGCGCAGCGTCGTTCCGTCGTGGAGCCTGACATCCCGTATCTTGTTCTCATCGAAGTGGAGCAGTGGAGGACGCGTCAGTGAACGAAACTCCATGCGATCGTGAGGCAGTGATTGTTTCATCGGCATCATGAATCTCTGCTCGATGGACCCTGATACGGACATGAGCCTGGCGTCTGAGGCGTCGCTCAAAAATACGGTAGACAGCAATTGCACAAAGGTCGCGGCGGAGAGGCGGGCAAGATCATTGCCGGTCAGCCACTGGGCCAGCCGCCCCCAAATCCGCTCCCGTGCCTCGAGGCTCTGTCCGGTTGCCGAGAGCCATTCGTCCGCGGTTCGATTCTCTAAATCAGCCGGGAGGGTTTGTGCCTGTTCCCAAATCTGCTCGACGTGGGAGAACAGCCTCCACCGGTCCTGCCAGGCAAGGCCTTGGAAGTTGAAGAGACTCATCATCCATTGAAACGCTCCGGGAAGGCGAGCCGACCGATAGGACACGTGGCGTCCATCAGGCAGCCGAAACTCGAGTGGAATGGGTCGGTCCAGGTCAAGAGGCCGTTGCCCATTCAGCGCGTGGAGGAGTCGGTGGCCTTCTTGGTAGCATCCCAACAGAATCGGCACGGGGTCTGACGGATTAAGCCAGAACCCATCGCGCCATTCGGGGTGATCGAGCAGTGTGACGCGGTAGCTCCGTCGGTTTAGATGATAGGCGATGGTGTGACCAACCAGACCGGCGCCGAGGATGAGGACGGTGTGGGGGGGCGGAGCAGTCACGAGAATCGCGAACGGAGCCAAATGCGTAAGGCGATGAGCAACCGTTGCGTGGTGGTCAGACTGACCCGTGGCCCGAAGACCTGGTAGTTCGATCGCTCGATTTGATCCAAAATTCGGCTGTAAATGCCGCGCATGATTTCTGCCACCGTCAACGCGCGGCGTTCTTCGGAGGACAAGGCCTGGAGCGCGGCATCGGCTCGCTGGTAATAGTGGTGGGCGCGGGAAGCCTCATATTCCATCAATGCACAGAACTCCGGCGAATAGCTCCGATTGAGCAAGGACTTTTCCGCATAGTTCCACTTCCGGAGGTCCTCGAGCGGGAGATAGATACGACGTTCTCCGGCATCGGTGCCGACGTCGCGAAGAATGTTGGTCAGCTGGAACGCCATGCCGAGCGCCACCGCGTAGTCCTGCGCGCGAGCGGACGTGACACCGAAAATATGTAAGCAAATGAGGCCGACGACCGAGGCTACACGGTAACAATAGAGCGACAACTCGTCGAATGTGACGTAGCGATTATTGAACAGGTCCATCTCGACGCCTTTGATCAACTCTTCAAAGTAGGCTTTGGGAATGCCCATGGATTTCACATGGTGGGCGAGGCTCACCATGATAGGAGTCGTCGGGGTTCCTGAATAGACGGCATCGAGCTCGTTCCGCCAATGGGTCAGTTCCTCCTTAGGGTTGCTCCCGGGAGGCGGTTCGTCGACGGCGCTGTCGATCGCCTTGCAGAAGGCATAGATGGTATACATGGCTTCACGTTTGGCCTTGGGCAAAAAAAGGAACGAGTAGTAAAAGTTGCTGCCGCTGTTCTTGGTATAAGCCGTGCTATAGGCTTGTGCTTCAGAGGCCTTCATGGCGCGTCGCCTCCAATGGGGATCAAAGCCTCAAGTATGATGGCTTTGCCGGGGTCGATTCCATGGTCGGGACTTGGGTGTAGAATCGAGCCCAGCAATTCAACACCATCGACCAGCCGTGCACTGGGACGGCTGAAATAGGATGCGGCATCTACGACGTAGAGATTCGGCCGCTGCTCATAAGCCCGTCGCCACGTTTCTTGAGTGGACCTGTCTTGTCTGATCTCGTTGACGGTGCGATCGATGGAAAACCCACTGGGCATGAGAATGATCACATCAGGTTGTGCGGTTTCCACTTCCTGCCACGTGGTTTCACGCGATGGGGCATCCGTAGCGCCTAGGACATCGCAGCCACGCGCTAAGTCTATCATTTCCGGAACCAGTGAGCAGATTCTCATAGCGGTCATAGGCCTATGTGGGCCACAGGCGAGCGCGTACATCCGTCAGGCGTGTATCACGCAAGTTATGGCTGATGGCATCGGCTTCGTGTAAGTCTTGCACAGTGTGCGTATTGGCCACGGCCAATACTTTCATGCCCGCAGCTTTCGCCGCTCGAATGCCGGGACGGGAATCTTCGATGACCAAACAGGAAGTCGGTGAGAGCAAGGCCGCAGCATGGTGCCGATTCAGTCCGGCCAGCGCATGAAGGAACGGTTCAGGGTTCGGCTTGCCGTGAGTTACATCCTCGGCGCTGGTGACGTGGCAAAACGATTGTCGGAGCCCGATTTGCTCCAGCACCAGCTCGATCTCCGCTCGTAATGCGCCGGAGGCGATGGCAATGGGGCAGGTCGCGGCGGCTTCTTCCACAAACGCGTTGACGCCTGGGAAAATGACCAAGTGGTCCTTGATCGAAGCCAAATACGCGGCCGCCTTTTTCGCCATGAGGTTCTCAATAAGCGTGGCGGAGGCCGGACGCTGATTGACACGCAGAGCTTCCAGAATACATCCGCGATCGTCGAAGCCGAGATAATTGGCGTAATAGTCGTCTTTCGTCAGATCGATCTGGATCTCCGCAAGCGTTCGACGCAATCCTTCGAAGTGCAGCGGCTCAGTGTCGGCGATCACGCCGTCAAAATCGAAGATGACAGCCTGCATGGGGTCCTAGGGCTCGTGATATATCCCTTACAATAAAGGTGCGAACGGGTGGCATTATAACACAGCTGGTGGCAATGCGATCACCACCCGCTGCGTGCGACCTGTGTTGTGGGAACCAACCGGATCAGGGTTTCAGCTTAAGTTGGTGTTCTGCCAGCCACCCTTTGGTGCCGTAGTCGCTGCGCACGGAGTAGACCCACCCGGTTTCCTGGAGATCTCCGTCGAGTATGGTCAGGACGGTTCCCGCCGGAATGGCCGGTCCTGGCTGCGATCCCTCTGCATCCTTGGCGAGCAGGACTTTCTCGCGGGGAGCCGTAGGGTTCGGTAGGACGCTGACACGTTGTCCCTCACCGAATAGCGGGGCCGGCGTATCGGTAATCGGTGCTTCGGACGCCGAAGCCGGCGGTGGTGTGGCTTCCGCCGTGGTCACAGCCGTCGGCATCGGAACAGGGGATGCAGGTGCAGTTGCGGGCTGCGGCACCTCGGCCGGTGCGACAGCTGACGGTCCAGTCGGGGCCGCTTCCAGAGGCTGAGGCGGCGCCACGGGCGCGGGCTTCGGCGGCAGCGGTTTTTGCGCGATCGGTGCAGGAGGTTCGGGTGCGGGTGATTCACCGAGGAGTGGCCCGATATGCTCCATGACCATCTCCGGCTCCATCGCGACATAGGTGCCGCCGCCGATCAGCACGAGCAACAGCACCCACAAGAGGGGACGCCCGCTCGATTGCTTGGGCGGCTTTTGTGGAGCCGGTGAACGGACCGTGCTCGTCTGCTCTAATTCCTCTTCCGTGAATTCGAGATCAGGTTCAGGTTGGCGAGCGAAGAAGAGGTTCCAAGTCAGAAGACTGCCGCCCAACGGCGGGCTTCCCGCAAATGCAAACATCGAGCACCTCCCTGCGGCGGACTGCATTGTACACTCTGGAAAAGTACTTATCATCAAGGGCATAGGGTGTCAATTGTGAACCGATATTCGGCAAACATCGTCCAACGGCGGATCCAGGCTCAACAGGATTGCACGCGAGAACAAGACAACACTTGACCTTCTCGGCTGCCCGAGCGGTACACCGTCAACCCTTTGCAGCCAAGCTCATGCGCCAAGCAGAAGGCGGCCGCGATGTCTTTCGTCGTCGCGGTGGGCGGCAGGTTGATCGTTTTTGAGACGCCGCTGTCGCTGTGCCGTTGAAAGACGGCCTGCATCCGGACATGGTGTTCGGGGGCGACATCGTGTGCCGTCACGAACACTCGACGAAGATCATTCGGGATCTGAGAGAGATGCTGAATCGATTCATGGCGATCGATCATGCGGCCTATCGCGGAGAGGGACAACCCTCGGGCTTTGACTTGCCTCAGAAATTCAGGATGGATGCGTTCCAAGCGGACATCTTCCATGATCGCGTGGGTGACGCTGATGCCGTATAGCGGTTCGATCCCGGCTGAACAATCGGCCAGAATACTGATTGTTCCGGTAGGAGCAATCGTCGTGACCGTCGCGTGACGTCGGCGGCGCCCCTCGGCTTCGAGCCGGCTTCCTGTATAACCAGGGAAAGGTCCCCGTTCTTGTGCCAGCTCCTGAGATGCTTCGTGAGCCCGTAATCGGATGAATCCCATCACCTGATCTGCGATCTGTAAAGCTTCCTCCGTATCATATGGTATGCCGAGCTGAATCAAGAGATCGGCGAATCCCATGATCCCAAGGCCGATTTTCCTTGTTTGCTTGGTCTGAGTCTCAATCGCTGCCAGAGGGAATCTGGTGCGGTCGAGCACGTCATCGAGGAACCGAATCGTGAGGGGGATCATTTCGGACAGTCGTGTGTAATCGACGGCGGCCTTCCCGCGAAGCCTCGTCAGGCACCGGGCGACATTGATGGATCCGAGCGTGCAGGATTCATAGGCGAGAAGCGGCTGTTCACCGCAAGGATTGGTTGCCTCGATAGAGCCGAGATGAGGCGTGGGATTCGTCTTGTTGATGGTGTCGAGGAACAGGATGCCCGGCTCCCCTGCGCGCCAAGCCGCCTCAACAAGCCGGTCGAAGATCATCTGAGCGGGGAGCCGCCGGACCGGTTTGCCGGTTCGAGGGTTCACTAAGGTGTAAGACCGACCTTGTCTGACTGCGCGCATGAACCGGTCGGTAAGTCCGACCGCGAGATTGAAGTTCGTCATTTCATGGGGCTGTTCTTTCAAAGAAATGAAGTCCAGGATATCGGGATGGTCGACGTGCAGGATACCCATGTTGGCGCCCCGCCTCATGCCGCCTTGCTTGATGACGTCGGTGGCCAGGTTAAACACGCGCATGAAAGAGATGGGCCCCGATGCCAGCCCGCTGGTCGTCGCAACGCGGTCAGCGCGAGGGCGAATATGGCTGAAAGAAAAACCGGTGCCTCCGCCTGATTGATGAATCAGCGCTTGATGCTTCACAGTGTCGAATATAGCCTCCAGTGAATCCTCTACCGGCAGCACAAAGCAGGCAGACAGTTGTTGGAGCGGCCGCCCGGCGTTCATCAAGGTCGGTGAATTGGGGAGGAATGTCAAGGATGCCATCACATCGTAAAAACGGCGAGCAAGCTTCTTTCGTTGTGTGGCCGGTTCGGCCAAGGCGATGTCATCTGCGACTCGGCGGAACATATCAGCAGGCGACTCAATGGTGACGCCATGCACATTTTTTGCCAAATAGCGTTGACGCAGGACGGTCAGCGCATTCGGTGAGAGTCGGGGTGACGGGTGCGTGGTCGTCATGATCAGGTCGTCTTCAGTATAGCCTCTTCTTCGAAACTCAGGCGTCAACTCAGCGTTGATTTGTTGAGGCCTCTTGCATGTCAATCGAAGCGGAAGGCACAATGAGCGGATCGACGAACATGAAATCCTATCGCGAAGAAATCTGGTTTGAGACAAAGACCAGACGGGCCTACCTGAATATCACGCCACAGATCGCGGCATTGGTCAAGAAGAGCGGGGTTCGGGAAGGCTTGGTGTTGGTCAACGCGATGCATATTACCGCGAGCGTATACATCAACGACGATGAGCCTGGTCTGTTGCAGGACTACGACGAATTTCTGGAGCGGCTTGCGCCCCATGAGGCTCGGTACCGGCACAATAATACGGGTGAAGACAACGGCGACGCGCACCTGAAGCGGCAGGTCATGGGGCGAGAAGTCGTGGTCGCGATCACAGAGGGTCAACTCGACTTCGGCCCATGGGAACAAATTTTCTACGGCGAGTTCGATGGGCGGCGTCGCAAGCGAGTGTTGGTGAAGATCATCGGAGACTAGGGACGTGCCGATGAGAGGCGTACCTGCGTCATGAGCATGAGTAATCGAGCCGTCGCTTGCATGGGTATGAAAAGTTTGGCAACATACATTTTGTGGCTTCGAGCGATTGTTTTCGGCTTGTGTCGTAGGGAGCAGCGATGTTAGCCTGGTCTCGTCCTGATCCGCTCACGCGCGATCTCATCCATCTCATCAATGCTCGCCGTCACGATCATGGCGATACGGATGATGCGATTGATACCCTGCAGGCATTTCTTGAGCAGGGACGCGAACACGATCTCCTGACGGTGCTTGCCGCCCTCGACGAGGAAATGGCGGAATGGCTGTTCGATCTCGTGGCGGAGGCGACTTGCACGTTGCTCCTGGATGGACCGAGTGACGAAAAGCCGACCTACGCGACCATCGCGGCGCTGGAGCTACCGTTGCAGGCGAACCTCACTGCTCCTCTCAAGCTCAAGATCGATCCCATCGCAACCGCTGATCTGCTACACCGATATTTGCAGCTTCCTGCCGGGACGGTCGTGCGTGTCGAGTCACGACTTCTGACCGATGCCACATTCGAAATGTTGAATCTCCAAATGCTCAATGACCACTTGGTCACGGTTGCCGATTCACGGCGTACGCAATCGGTTGCCGCGAGACTTCTTCCTCCTGTCGAAAACACGGCGTTTCTCTTATTTGAACTGATCGGTGCGACGGATCCGGGGTTGCCCGACTCATGGGAGGACCATCAGCGCCGGGAAATTCTCGATGGCCTGATGAAGCAATGCCCGGAGCTGGCCTGCGCGCCCGATACGATCGAGGCGCCGGTCTATGCCGCCTATGCCATGTTTGACGCGCAGAACGCGGTCCGGCTCCATCATCTGGCCGATGAGACCGCCGCCGTGTGGAGAGAACTGGATCCGCTGGTGAGGTCCCGCACCATCGTGCATCTCCATACGCAATGTGGAAACGGCGTATACATGCCGGTGTGGACCGATCTGTTCGATCCCGAGCTTCCGGATGAACATGGCCCGGTCTGGACCTCTCCGGACGTGTGGGTGTTTACCGCCGATCTACCGATCGAATGGCCGGGCGAGATGCTGACGAATCGATTGCTGGCAGAAGGCTGCACCAGGTTCGAAAACCATATCGTCGAAACCCCGGACAACTGAATTCCCTCGCTTCCCATCCTTACTGTTCAAGCTGCTTGTATCCACTATCTCTGAGGGAGAAGCGCGCCGCGCAAAACTCCTGTATCAGTGATTTTCGAGCGACTTTATTCTATCCTCACCTCCATGAAGAGCATCAAGCCCTCGGACCGATCTGGGAAACCGATCACGATTCTGGTCACGGTCGGCGGATTGAGCTTGGTCTGGGCCATCGTATGGGCGAACTTACCCTCGAAAGAAGAATTGCTGTCCGCCCGCTCAGGATCATCCCCTGTCGAATCCCGGCGTGTACCCACTCTCGATCTGACCATACCCGGCGTATCCGGGTCGCCCGCGACGACATCGGGAAGAGCCGGACAGGGAGCACCAGCGTCGACTCTTGGCGGGTTGTCGGTTCCGCGTGATAGCCGTGCCTGGAAAATCGCGGCAGTCAAGTGTGACGCGGAGATCCAGCAGTCCTGTCCCGATTCTCTCGTCGGTGAAGACCGCCGCCGTTGCGTGATGCAGCGTTTCAAACGGCTGGATACGTCCTGTCAGCAGATCGTGCAGGAGCGGTTGGTGCGATGGAAAGAAGCCGATGGGTATAAGACGGCGTGCCTTGTGGATGCAAAACGGTTCTGCCGTACGGTGCCGGCTGGTGATGATCGCGTCCTGCAATGCTTGCAGGAGCATGAGCAGGATCTCTCCGAAGGCTGCTATCAAAGCTTGCCTAAAGAGCGACTTCAGACCAGGAATTAGCTTCTCTCCATGTGATTGCCTCTGGCTTAGTCGGTATTAGGCAGCCAGACTCTCGACACAGGAACGGAGCTCCGTGGCGAACTCGCCGGCGCGGCGATAGCGATGGACTGCGTCTTTATGAAGTGCACGATCGAGAACGTTCTTGAGGGTGGGAGGCAAGTCGGGTCTGACGGCCTGCAGGCTCGGATGGGGAGTATGCGCGATGGCAAAGAGCAACGCCGACACGTTGTCGGCCCAAAACGGCGGCTGGCCGGTCAGGAGTTCAAACATGACGACGCCAAGGGAGAAAAGATCGGAGCGGCCATCTACCTTTCTGCCCGCGATCTGTTCCGGCGACATGTAGGTCGGCGTTCCCATGACGAGATTGGTCTGCGTTTTCATGGACGTCGCCATTTTCGCGATGCCGAAGTCCATGATCTTCACGCCGCCGCCGTTGGTCATCATGATATTCGCCGGTTTGATGTCGCGGTGCACGACGCCTTGTTGGTGGGCATAGTCCATTGCTTCTGCAACGGTCGCCAGGATCGACACCACTCTTGGGACCGGCATCAGATTCGGTTTTCTTGACCAGTCCTTCAGTGTCGTGCCTTGAAGCAACTCCATCGCGATGTAAACGAGTTCATGTTCCTCGCCGGCATCAAAGATCGTCACGATGTTCGGATGGGACAATCGCCCGGTTGATTCGGCCTCTCGGAAGAATCTCCCCTTCACCTCCTGGAGTTTGTCGGCATCGTCGATTGCATCGAGCCGCATCGTCTTGATGGCCACCAACCGTTGGATCGTCGGATCTTTTCCAAGGTAGACCACCCCCATTGCGCCTCGCCCCAGCTCCTTCAAGACCTTGTAGCGTCCGAGCATGGGTGGAGGTCCGCTCGGTGCGGCTTGGAAGCCTAGTGAACGTTCGTGCTCGCCTCGCTTCTTTTCTTCTTCTACTTCTTCGTTATCTTCCCGGCCGTCGTAGGTTTCCTCGATCGAGGCCGCCGCTTCTTTGCGGCCGGCTGGTGGGGATGGAGTCGAGAAGAATCGGTGGAGGGCATTGAGATTCATGAGCCAGGCAACGGTGGCCCAGAGACCGGCGAGCGCCAAGATGATGGCGTGTGTGAATGTATAGTGTGCTGATCCGAGTTGATGGATCAGGGGCTGTCCAACACCTCGAAGGGTTTTGTCCGTTGCGATCACAATGAGCAGCATGGTGACAGGCAGCACCAACTGTCGTAGGAAGGAGAATCCGCGACCGTTATCGGGCATCTGTCGGAAGGCACGAATAGCCAGCCATCCAAGCACGGTCAACCCGGCGGCTTCGACGACGAGGCGAAGAGTGTGAGGACTGCTAAGCCCGAACAGTGTGTAAGGGAGCGACTGTGCGGCCGGAAGATTGCTCAAAACGGGACCGGCAAAAAACGCAATGATCGCAGCCAGAAGATATTGGGCGGCCCAACTCAATGTGGTGGTCATGCGTGATCAGATCCGAAAGACTTCCAAAGTCTAACGGATACCGATGAAGAGTCAACGGATCGGAGAAAATACGCGGAGGATGACGTCTTACCCTTGAGCGACCTTCTCCTTCATTTTCGGAAGGAGCGTGGTGGGGATATGAAGCGAACCTCTGCCGATTCCGACTTCAATGTCGGGTTTGGTGAGACCATGAAAGTCGCTTCCACCGGTGACCAGGAGACCGAGCTGTTGCGCGAGGCCCAGATATTCTCGAGTCTGCCTGGCCGCATGGGTGCTGTAGTAGACTTCCACGCCATCGAGTCCCTCCGCTTTGAGCCGGCGAACCAACTCGGCAAGCGTCTGCCCCGTCAGTTTTACCCACGTCGGGTGGGCCAGGACGGCGAGCCCCCCCGCAGCCTTGATCCAGTGAATCGCTTCAGCCGGGCTCGGGAGTTCTCGGGGAACATAGGCTGGTTTTCCGTCGCCAAGAAACCGGTTGAACGCCTCCTTGGCTGACGCGACCACACCCTTGTTCATGAGTGATCGAGCGATGTGTGGTCGGCCGACGGAGTCGCTGCCGGCGAGCGCGCGGACTTCGTCGTAGGTGATGTCGATGCCGAGTCGTTGCAGACGGTCGACGATTTGAGGATTGCGCCGGTGTCGGCTGTCTCGCAAGGTCTTGAATCGCTCGTTCAAGAGCGAATCTTGCCAATCGAGGAAGTATCCAAGAATATGAAGTTCGGAACTTCCCATGATCGAGCTGATCTCTACTCCGGGAATGATCTCGATCCCATAGTGTTCCCCGGCCGCGATCGCTTCTGAAATACCGCTCGTGATGTCGTGATCGGTAATCGCCAGCGCGGTGACCTTGGCTTGGTGTGCCAGTCCTACCACCTCCGTCGGTGTACAACTTCCATCCGAGTGAGTGGTATGAAGGTGAAGGTCCAAGCGGCTCATGCCGAAGATCCAGTGGGTAGAGGTTTCTGCGCGACAAGCTGTGCAGTATACACCGATTCTACACCGTGATGGCTTTCGTGAGGACCTTCATCATAATGCAGAATGCGAAGATCCGAGGCGAGAGCCATGAGTTCATTGTGCGCAAGGCAAAACTCCTTGCGTCTGGGATGCTGATAGTGAAGGTGATTATCGATCAGGAACGTTTCGTAGAGCAATATGCCGCCAGGCTTCAGTGCATCAATAATGTGGGGAAAGAGCGGGCGAGTCAGATAAAAGAACACGAGTATGACATCGTACGCCTCGTGCCCGAGATTCGGCGTATGCGGCGGAGACGGTTCCAGATCGACTATTTGTGTTGTAATCCCCATAAGCTGTCGCCCCTGAACGACTGAGGACAATTGTGCCAGCGCCTTGCTGTCGCGATCAACGGCATCAACCTGGTAACCCACCGATGCCAGGAATAGTGCATGCCGCCCTGTGCCGGATGCAACATCGAGGACCTTGCCCTTTGGGAGGCGAGGAAGCTGTTGGACGAGAAAGCGGGCGGGAGGAGGATCCGCTCGAGTCAGTTGCTGAGTCAGCGCGGTGCGCTCGACGATAATACCCGTCGACCTGGTGACTTGGGTGATGGGAGGGTGAAGCTTCCGCAACCAGAGCTTGATACGATCAATGCGAAACTCATCAAACAG
This sequence comes from uncultured Nitrospira sp., assembly GCA_964435885.1. Classification (GTDB taxonomy): domain Bacteria; phylum Nitrospirota; class Nitrospiria; order Nitrospirales; family Nitrospiraceae; genus Nitrospira_D. The sequence continues at coordinate 12,342 of CAYTAS010000013.1, forward strand.
CGCGGTCAAGAAGCGCTCGGCCATCGCTTCCAGCAACCGGGATTCGTGACCGGTTCCAAGTTCGACGACACGCTGCGCTACTGCTGCGTAGTCGACCGTGTGGCGAAGATCGTCGGAGCATCCTGCCGGCGTGAGTCGGCAATCCAATTCCAGATCGACGGCCAACAGCTGTGGCCGAGCTCGTTCTTCGGGCGTGACGCCGCAGCGACCACGAAACTCCAGTTGTTCGATGATGACCTGCTCGCTCACGGAGGCATTCTCGGAGATCGGCTTTTGACCTGTCAAGCAAGGGCCACAGCGGGAAGTGTGTCGATGAGGCGGCAAGTGCCAATAGATCGTACTACACGAAGTAGCGGCTCGTGTCGACGTTGTATTCAGTCGTGTCGACCAGCCGAACAATATTCCACCGGTGATTCCCAGCGTCATCTTTCTTGGTGAGGTCCAGTTCTTCACCATTTTCAATCGGCATCCCCTGCGTATCGGTAATGACCTTGACGAGGGGACGTTCCGCATCGGACTTGTTCGTAGCTGGTTTGAGAACCACGGCAAGCTGATCGGTATTCAGTACGACCAGGCTTCCGATCGGAATGATGCCGACACAGTTGACGAAGAGCTTTAGCAGAGTTGAGTGAAAGGACAGGCCGCTTTTTCCGAACATGAAGTTTAAGACTTTCGAAGGCGACATCGGTTCACGCCGATAGACACGGGAAGACGTCATTGCGTCGTAGCAGTCGGCGATCGTGACGATACGGCTCGACACACGTTGCGTCCACGGCACAGAGAGTTTTGGGTAGCCGGAGAGGTCATAATTCATGTGATGCTCGAAGGAGGCCGAAGCCATTCTGGCCGGGACCTGTTCAATGCTGCGCAACTCGATGAGGGTCAGTACTCCTTCGACCGGGTGGGTTCGCATGAGTTCCCACTCTTCCTTGGTAAACTCTCCGGGCTTATTCAGGATATCGAGCGAAATCGCGCATTTCCCTACGTCATGAAACAAGGCCGCTAAACCGAGGTCGGCGAGATCGACTTTTGAGTAACCAGCACGATTGCCGAGGGCCATAGAAAGTAGTGCTACATTGACCGAGTGATTATGAGTATATTGATCGTGGCAGCGGAGTGTCGTGAGGCCGAGGAGCGTGGACTCATCCTGCATCATGAGGTCGATGATATTTTGGATGGCTCGTTTCGCTTGCTTGAAATTTAAGCTGCCTCCGTCACGGACCGATTGGGCCAAGCTACCGACGGCGTTGGCCGCCTTTCCGTATGCGACCTTGCATTGCGCTTTATGGTGGAGCTTCGAGCCGGCTTCGGCGCCCGGACCTTGACTTCCACCTGTTCCCGAGGCGTCTACGGTGAGAGCCAGTTCGCGTGGGTCCTCAAGCTGAATGCTACAAACGTGACGGTCTTTGAGTTCCTGCCGGAAATCGGTAAGCGATGTGGTGCCGGGGTCGAGCGTGACGAAGAGGTAGGCGAATTCGCGAAGATCCCATGAAGTGGCTGAGGCGGCAAGAGTCAACCCTCCAATCTTCCACTTCTCCATCGCATCAATAATGCTGGAGACGACGAGCATTTGCTGGGCGCCTATTTTTAAATGGCGTTCACCGAGGAAGAGGAAGTCATCTTGAATGCGGAGCGTGACAGGCTGATCGTGCGCCAGTGTTTGAATGAGCGTGAGCATGGTCTCGACCGGCTTATCGAGCGCCGCATTGGTCCGTCCATGAATCCGCGAAGTCTTGATGAGCGTATTCAGTTGCGTGATGAGCTGGAATCCCAGCATGGCCAGCTGTTGATCGAGAATATCACCAGCTTCGGAACCGTGCCCGATCTTTTCGGAGAGAGATTTTTCGTGAGTCAGGAGCGGTTCAGCCTGGTCTCCGGTCGACTTTGATTGGATGGTCTTGGATAGGTTCATCAAAGGTCTCTGTCTCCTGGCTGTGAGGCGGTCGGCCGTCCACGTTGTTGCTTCTGCAATTGCGCCAGGGCCATCGTGCAGGCTTGTCGAACGGCTGCACGTCCCTTTTTAGCGCCCAGGTGCAGCGCCAGGATGGCATCCGGAGTTCCCAATTTGCCGAGTGTTTCGGCAGCGAGCACGGCAAGTTCTTCTCTTGTTTTTCGGTTAGTCCAGGCCCAGGTCGTCAAAAGACTTTGCCAGTACGGGACGGCTTCGTCTCCGCAGGTTGCCCGAATTGCTTGAAAGACCCCTCGACGTTCGCTCATCGCCCGATCCATAAAAGTGCTTTCCGACAGAAGTGGAGCCCAGACCGTAAACGGCACGGTGTACTGGCCCGTCATGAGAAGCTTCAATGCGGAAAAACGCACACCCTCATCATCATCTTCCGTTAGCGGGACGAGCTTTACTCCGTTCCCATTGGGTCGGAAGAGGCCTATGGCTCGTACGACCTCCCGTCTGACTTGTACGTCCGGGTATCTGATCAATTTCTCGATCGACTCGACGAACTTGGGATCGTTCCATTTTAGGAGGATCGATAAGAGATTGCGTACATAGATCGGTCTTCGGTCAGACAGCCCTCGTACCAAGGAGTCGGAGTGTTCCTTGCCCAATGCGGTAAGGGCTTCCACGACGATGGCCTGGTGTGCTGGAGAGGTAAGATGGGCTAGGAGCGAGCACAAAGCGGGTACGGCTTCCGGCTTCATCAGCAGCACGATGGTCGACAATCCTTCAACGTTGGCATCCGGACTGCGATTGAGATAACTCTCGATGGTTTTAATGCGTTCAGCGCGGCCCAAGCCATTCAGGATCGAGGCCAGCTGTTGCTTGTGTTCCTCGCTCAGATCCGGTCGGACGGCATCGGTTTCATGCAGGAGACCCAAGACATTTTCTAAGACCGACCATTTTCCTTCACGGAGGAGAGAGTCGATGATCATGCCCCACAGGCCGAATAGTTTCGTGAGCAATGCCGGGGCTTGTTCTGAAGCTAGGATCGCCGTGAGGGTATCCAGGAGATACGCGAGCCCATCTTGGTTGCTTTCTGCTTCAATTTCGCTCGCAAGATCGGCGAGTTCTTCTTCGGTGATTTCATAGCCGACCAGCCCGGATTGGAAGCGGTGTGTCTGGCTGCCGCTCGTGCTCGTTGTCTCGTCGCCGCTGCCGCCGCCGGAGGTTTCCTTGCTGCGGTTTCGTTCCCGATCCAGGAGTTCGCGGAGCGTCGAATCAGCGAGGCTCAGGCTGCTGTCGAGCCGAACGAAGCTCTCGTGATCAACCGACGAGCGCGCCACCTCTTCTGCGGTCACGATGGTAATGGTCGAAAGATTCTTTCCCCAGATGCGCGTGACGATATCATCATCGTCTTTGGTGGGGTCAAGGCCTCCCCACAGGGAGTCCAGAAAGAATGTAAGGTCTCCTTGGGTAAGGTCTTGGTGGATCGTCAATTCACGAATCCCGTCCGCGTAGAGCTTGAACGCAATGCTTTCACTCCCGCCGTCCGGCTCGGCCTGATAGACGACGCACTCTTTGCATATGAGCGCGGTCCGTTGAACGAAGAAGGTAAGTTTCGTGTAGGTGGTAAGGTGGCCCGTGAGTTCTTGGAACAGCTGTTGTGAGAATTTTTGGGCGACAGGATTGGTTGACCCGTATGTCCGATTCGACTTCGCCGTTTTGTCCAAGAGTTTGAGGACGCGTTTGATTGAAGCGATTTCAGGGTCTTCCGCCGTCCGTGCAGCCATCGCGGCCGCGATCATGTCCTGTGCGGACTTCAACTCCGTCGCCATAGGTAAGACGTACCGGCAGTTACAAGATTCGTCAAGGAAATCGCCATTCTCCGCTGCCGTGTGTCCCGGTCATGACCTCTGTCTGCCGCTTGTCCGGACGTGAAGACATCGGTACAATCGAACGGACCGTGAGGAGGAGATGACTCGATCGACTCTCGTGATGTGCTTTGGGGATAGTCTCACCGCGGGATTTCAGTCACCGAGCAAAGAATATCCGGTCGGACGGGAGACTCCATATGGACGATTTCTCCAGACTGATCTCGGTGGTCTTGCCGAGGTTCGAACGAGCGGGATCTATGGTGAGCTGACTGGCGAGATGGCCATGCGGTTTCGCCGAGATGTGCTCGATCTTGGGCCAGGTTATGTGCCGATCCTGGGAGGCACCAACGATCTCGGATGGAATGCGGTTCCCCAGGAAACCGTGCGAAATCTCATCAAGATGTACGAGCAAACGCTGGCGATAGGGGGTTTGCCGATTCCCGTGACGGTTCCCTCGATTCGCGTGGAGGACGCTTCGGGGACGCGTGAAGGACAGGAGTGGGTTGCCGGGCACCTTGCCCGCCGCCACGAGCTGAACCAACACATTCGCGAATATGCAGATTCCAAAGGGCTGAGCTATGTCGATCTATTCGCCGCCACTGCCGAGCCGGAGAGTGGTCAGCTGGCGGCGATCTATTCAAACGACGGCATTCACCTGACTACTGCCGGCTATCAGCTGTTTGCCCGACAGGTTGCTCAAATTCTGAAGCCCTTGCTCGACCGACTTCGACCGTCGTGAACACCCCTCTTCAAGCCGTAACTGATCTTGAACTCGACCAGGTGGTGGCGGCGAGTGCCGTCCCGGTCTTGGTGGAATTTTGGAAACCAGGCTGCGGTCATTGCCGCGCCCTTACGGTTGAGCTGGAACGACTTCAGGAAGAGCTGGGGGCCCGTCTTCGTATCCTGACCATGAATGTCGACGAGAATTTTCAGATTCCTGCGGAATTGGAAGTCTCATCGCTACCCGCGCTCGCGTTCTATCGCAACGGCGAATTTATCCGGTTTATCGGAGGACTGGGGAAACGAGAAGAGATTGCGAAACAGATTCAGATTGCGATAGGTAGTTGACCAGTCTCCGAGGTGGTTGTGTGTTGATGGTCTCTAGAGCACCCGCCAGGTGCGGCCGTCGTTTTGGATGAGGCGGTCGGCTTCGACCGGACCCCAGGTGCCGGCTTGGTATTCAGGGAGCCAGCGCTGCCCCGATTTCTCCCAGGCTTCGAGGATCTGGGTGATCCAAGTCCAGGACGCCTCGACTGCGTCGCGCCGCATGAAGCGTGAGGCGTCGCCCGCCATCACGTCAAGCAGGAGGCGTTCATAGGCTTCGGGGGACTGCCGTCCGAACACCTCTCCGTACTGGAAATCCATTTCAACGGGGTGCGTTTGGGCGCGGGTTCCCGGCACGCGCGAGACAATGCGAAGCGAGAGGCCTTCTTCCGGCTGAATTTTCAAGGCGAGGACGTTCGGCGCCTGCGGCGTTTGCCCGCCGGCGTTGAAAAGAATCTGCGGAATGTCCTTGAATTGCACCGCGACCTCGCTGGCTCGTAGCGGCAATGCCTTGCCGGTCCGCAAGTAGAAGGGGACTCCGGACCATCGCCAGTTTTCCACGAAACATTTCACCGCTACATAGGTCTCGGTGGTGGAGTCGGGCTTGACGCCTTTTTCGCGGCGATAGCCGGGGACCGGTGTGCCATGGGCCTTCCCTTCCGTATACTGAGCGCGCACCGTGCATTTCTCGACATCCTTCGCCGTGATCGGCCGTAAGCAGCGAAGAACTTCCATTTTCGCGCTCCGCACGACATCCGGATCAAGCGAGTAGGGCGGCTCCATCGCAACCAGGCAGAGCAATTGAAGCAGATGGTTTTGGATCATGTCGCGTAACGCGCCGGCTTCTTCGTAGTAGGTCGCTCTGGTTCCGACACCTTCCGCCTCGCTCACGGTAATCTGGACATGGTCGACGTACTTGTGGTTCCAGATCGGCTCAAAAATGCTGTTGGCGAAGCGTACGACCATGAGATTCTGAACGGTTTCCTTCCCGAGGTAATGATCGATCCGAAAAATCTGCGACTCGTCGAAGACACGGCCTGTGACTTCATTGATAGCTTTCGCGCTGACCAAATCTCGTCCCACCGGTTTTTCCACGATGATGCGGGTGTATGGCGAGCGAGTCTCCTGGGTTCCCGCCAGACCGGAGTGGGATAGGCCTTCGCAGACGGCGGTGAAGGAGCTGGGAGGAATACTCAGATAGAAAATGCGATTTCCAGGCAGCTGGAACTTCCGTTCGAGTTCCTCGGCCCGTTCCTTGAGGCGCAGATAGGTCTGGGGATCGTCGTTTTCTCCGGCCAGGTAGAAGAGGTGCTCGGAAAACCGGTTCCACGTCTCGTCGATCAAGGCCTGCCGGGAATGCTTCACGACGCCCTCCCGGACCGCAGCGCGGAACTCTTCATCGCTCATGGACGTCCGACCTAAACCCAAGACCAGATAGTTGGAGGGGAGGAGGCCGTCGAGGAGGAGATTGTACACGGCAGGAATGAGGCGTCGCCTGGCGAGGTCTCCGGATCCTCCGAAAATGACGAGCGTGCAGGGCTCCACCGGAGACAGGGCTTCCTGCGCAGGATTGATATCGACCCGCTGACTGGTCGTCGGCCCCATCAAGTCCTCCTCAGTGGTGGCAAACCGTTATCGCCGTACGGCGTGACCCCCAAAGGCGTTTCGGAGAGCCGCCAGCACTTTTTCCGCAAAAGATTCTTCCTGCCGTGACCGAAAGCGCGTAAACAGTGCCGTCGTCAAGGTTGGAACCGGCACATCCTTCTCGATGGCATCCGCGATCATCCAGCGGCCCTCTCCGGAATCCTGCACATAGCCCTTCAGGTGTTCCAGTTTAGGATCCTGTTTCAATGCGCCGCCGGCCAACTCCAGGAGCCAGGAGCGAACAACGCTTCCGTGCATCCACAGATCGGCGATCCGTGCCAGGTCCAGTTTATACTCGCTCTTCGACATCAACTCAAAACCTTCTGCGTAGCCCTGCATCATACTGTACTCAATCCCATTGTGGACCATCTTGACGTAGTGTCCGGCCCCGACTCCTCCGACGTGGGCCCAGCCGTTCTCCGGCGCGAGGGTCTGGAAGACGGGGGCGAGCCGCTGCACGGACGAGTCCTCGCCGCCGACCATGAGGCAGTATCCGACCGTCAGCCCCCAAATGCCTCCGCTGGTTCCGGCATCGACATAGTGGAGACCCTGCTTCTTCAGCTCGGCTGCGCGCCGCACATCGTCATGAAAACGGGTATTTCCGCCATCGATGATCGTATCACCGGGCTTTAACAGCGCCGCGACGGCCTGCACCGTTTCTTCCGTGGGAGCGCCGGACGGCACCATGATCCAGACGGCGCGCGGCGCGCTGAGTTTGCTCACCAGGTCGGCAAGTGATGACGCACCGACACATCCGTGGCCTTCAGCCTGTTTGATTAGTTCGTTGGATCGATCATGGACAACCAGGCGGTGCTGGTCGCGCCGCAGACGGATGACCATGTTCATGCCCATCTTGCCCAACCCGATAAATCCCAGTTCCATAAGGACTCCTTGGTATGAATGACGATGCGCGTGGATTCAGCTCCCGCCGATTGTTCTGTCCGGACAGGGGCGATGTCTCTTATGTCGCCTGCAAAGTCAGCTGTTTACGCAGAGCGTACCGGTTCTGCGCATGTCTGCGATCAGTCGATGCGGGCAGGATTCGGCACATCCTTAAAGAGAAGATCGGCAAATTGTCGGCCAAAGTTGAGCTTGTCGGAGAGGGTTGTGGCCGTGAGGAACTGACCTGCCAGGTCTGCGAGAGCCGGTTCGCGCGAGAACATGAATCGATGAATATCCACCGGTGCCACCAGCCAAAATCCTTTCAAACGAAAGAATGCGGTGATGCAGTCTTCGTAGAACAGCGTCAATAGATAGTGGGCCGTTCCCGGTTTCTCTACGAGATCCTGGGCCTTTCCTAATCGGTGATAGCATTGTGCCTTGAGGCGAATCTGTTCATTGATGGAGGCCGGTGGCGACCCTTTCCGGAATTGCTGATGCACTTTTTCGATGAGTGTGGCGCAGGCACCCTCGTGATCATAGAGGATGCGGCCCTTTCGAAGCAGAGAGGGAAGCCGGAGTGAATAGGCCAGGTCTTCTTCAACGGACTGGTACCCATGATAGCGGATATCCGCGAGCCGGTCGCCGACTCGAAGAATTTCATGATGGTCGGCCTCTCCCTTGACCAGGGCGATCACGTCGATATCGCTGTGGGGTGTGACCGCTCTTCGTGCGCCTGATCCGACGAGGATGACACCCACCAGATCACCACCCCGTCGCCCTTTCACGTGGCGCAACGCCACCTCCAAGCTATCTTCGAATCCTGGTGGAGGCGGGAGCTCCGGTTGTTCCGGCGGCTCAGGCACCTCCAGGAGCTCCGCGTTCAGTTCTTCACGAGAGGGAAGACTTGTCGTGGCATCGGTGGTCATGACGATCTCACAGTGTTAGCAATCACGCGCAGTAATAAATGTTATGCGTCGAACGGGGAATTCCCCACTCGCCATTCTATGGGCGGAGAAGGAAGGTGTCAACGTTGAACGGTCAGCGCCAAAGGATTTTGGTGAAGACGGCGGCGGCTTCCTCGATATGCTTCGCGGCGATGTTCAGGTGTGTGACTGCCCTGTACGTGTTTCCCCCCAGCGCATTGATGAGCACTCCCTGTTCTTTCAGCGCGGCCACCAGTTCGGCGGGCGCACGGCGCTCGTCGACGATGTCGAATATGAGGATGTTTGTTTCCACGTGCTGAGGCACGATGTGGATCGCGGGAATCTGCTGAAGCAAGCGAGCAAGTTTCTTCGCATGTTCGTGGTCGGTCTTCAGGCGCATGACATGCCGCTCCAACGCATAGATCCCGGCGGCGGCCACGATGCCGGCCTGGCGCATGGCGCCTCCGTACATCCGGCGGAACCGGCGGACGCGTTCGATGACCTGTTGATCATTCGAGAGCAACAGGGATCCGACGGGGGCTCCGAGACCTTTCGATAAACAGATCGACACGGTTTCGAAGTGCTGGGCATACACCGTCGGTGGCAGCGTCGTAGCGGCGACGGCGTTGAACAGCCGCGCTCCGTCGAGGTGCATGGGGATTCCATGTCGGACGGCGATCGCGCGGATTCGCTCGATAGTGGAGAGCGGATAAATCGTGCCGCCTCCGGCGTTATGGGTGTTCTCAAGGCAAATCAAGGCCGTCGTGACGCTGTGGGGATCGTTCGGTCGGATGGCCGCTTCGACCTGTTCCGCGGTCATGACGCCTCGCTCACCGTAGATCCAATGGAGTTGTACGCCCGCCAACGCTCCCGCAGCCCCTTGCTCATATCGGACGATGTGACTCTTACTCTCCACGATAATCTCTTGTCCCGGCTGGGACTGCGACCGGATTGCGAGTTGGTTGGCCATCGTGCCGGATGGAACGAAGAGCGCAAAACGCTTACCAAGCATGTTGGCCGCGATGTCTTGAAGACGGTTGACGGTGGGATCTTCTCCGTAGACATCATCGCCGACTTCGGCACGCGCCATGGCTTTTCGCATCTCGTCGGTCGGTTTGGTGACCGTATCGCTCCGAAGATCGATCATGCGCTCTCCCTCCCGGGCATGCCCCATCGTCTCGGCATTCTAGCAGATATACTACTTACAGGCGAAACCATAACTGTTACACTGCGGGCGCATGGACGAACCTGCTCGACCACTGCTGACGCGATGGGCTGAACTCCTGGGAGCCGAACGAGACGAATTGGTTCCATTAGCTTGGGCGTTCGTCTACTTTTTCTGCCTCCTCTGCGGGTATTCCATCCTCCGTCCTGTGCGCGATGAAATGGCCATTGAAGGCGGGTTGAACCATCTTCCACGGATGATGACGGCCACATTCCTGGCCATGCTGTGCGTCACGCCGCTGTTCGGTTGGCTCTCCGCGCGATGCTCACGCTATCGATTACTGCTGACCGTCTACACGTTCTTTATCACCAATCTCGTGGCCTTCTATGCGGCAATGGCGAGTCAGGCGGCCCCGGAGTGGGTGGCCCGGGGATTTTTCGTCTGGCTCTCGGTTTTCAATTTGTTCATCGTGTCGGTCTTTTGGAGTTTTATGGCCGATCTCTTTACACCGGAGCAGGGCGCGCGATTGTTCGGGGTGATTGCGGCCGGGGGGAGCAGCGGAGCGTTGCTCGGCCCTCTCTTCACGACGGGCCTGACGTTGCTGTTTCCGATATCGGTATTGATGCTCGCCTCCAGCCTCTTCCTCATCGCCTGCCTAGGATGCGTCTATCGGCTGGAGCGATGGGGACGGACTCAGGGCGCCCACCATCGGGCGCAGCAAGGCGATCCTCTTCGCGGGAGCTTTCTGGCCAGCGTTCGTCTGACGTTTTCGTCGCCCTATCTGATGGGGATTTGCGGCTATCTGAGTCTTCTGACGATGACCGCCACGTTCCTGTATCTTGAACAGACGCGCTTGGTCTCGGAATATTTGGATCAACCGGAGGCCCGCACACGGCTCTTCTCTTCGCTGGACTTCCTGACCGGTCTGCTCACCTGGTTGACTCAGATGTTGGTCACCCATCGGGTCATCAGTCGGTTCGGCTTGGTTGCACCGTTGCTGTTTCTCCCATTGATCAGCTTGGCCGGGTTTGTGGGCATCGCGTTGTGGCCGACTCTTGCGCTCTACGTCGTCTTTTCCGTCCTGCGTAGAGTGGGGGAGTACGCGCTGTCGAAGCCGGCGCGCGAGGTATTGTTCACAGTCGTCGGTCGTGAAGAAAAGTACAAGGCCAAGAATTTTATCGATACGGCCATCTCGCGCGGCGGCGATGCGTCGGCGGCCTGGCTGGTGACTGGCCTGAAAGCCCTTGATGCCACCACGACTCACATGGCTTGGGCGTTGGTTCCATTGATGGGACTCTGGGCTTGGCTGGCCACCATGCTGGCTCGAGCGGGAAAACGCCGGTCGGCATCTGCATGATCTTCTTGGGGGCGGTGTTTTGGGTTATGAGGGGAGGGGCCATCCATGGCTTGGTGCCGCGTGCAACGCTAGTCTCGAATAATAATCGAACCGATGACGTAGGAACTGGCTCGTCCTCCGCCGGTTCCTCGGAGCCGCACTTCCGATACATCGCGCACGTGATCTTGGACCTTCCAGGTGTGGCCCGCCTTCAGCTCAGGCCAGTACCACCAGGTGCCATCACGCTTTCGGAACCAGAGTTGGATCGGGGTATCCGGCAATATCCCAATCGATTCCATGTCAAAATATGTGGGAGCGTGGTTTTCGGTATCGCTGACCCAGACCTTGATCCAGTGATTGAGATCGTGAGAGGACAAGACGCGAGGGGTTTTGACCCAATCCACATTGGTGCATTTCCATTCCACCAGCCTCCCAAAGCCCCGTCCGAGGCCATCTCCAGGATCCGGCAACGTATAACACTCGATGCCTGTTTCCATACTCAGGTGAAAATGAGCGAGGCCCATACTATCCAGATTCACATCATGTCTGTAGCAGCGTTGGCGGTAAGTCCAGCAATCACTATGTTTCGAGGGATCACACATCTGTAATTGGCCGGAAGGCAGTCGGCCGGTTTTGTGGGCAATAGTTGCTCTGGCCTGCCCCAGGATTTGGGTCAGCGCGCCTTCATTGTCGAAATCGACCAAACACTCTTTTGGATTGTTCCCCTCCGGACGTGCCTGCACGATCTTGGGAGCCGGGCCCTCTCGCTCTCGCTCCGCCGCTTGCTCGGGGGTCGCTTGCGTCGGAGGGACCATGGGCTTCAGAGGTTTCAGTCCTGCACATGCTCCAAGTAGGAAGGCCGCCACCACACAGAGAATCACACGGAGACCGCGACCATTCCTTCGTGTCTCAGCTCGCATCGGCCCTCCTTTACGATAGTACGACATGCGAGTCCGTTCGCCGACTACGCATTCGAGATCTTCGTGTCTGACTTGGTCCCGGTGAAACGTCAAGAACCTTACGCAGTTTACTCACTAAAAAAATGCGTGGTATAGTCCGCGACGAACGCGGCATTATTTTCTCAGGGTCTTGGAGTGAATGCAATGAATCGTTGGGAGAAATCTGTCAAGAAATGTGCCTGCCATGCCGATTGAGATCCCTAGTAAGCTCTACATCGATAAGTTGTTGAAGGATTGCAGAAAGTCGTCGCTGGATGTGGCTCGACTTTCAGGCTCGGTCAAGATGACCGCCCTTCATGCCATGGCGGATCGGATCTCCGCAGGTGAAACGGCCATTCTCGCTGCCAACGGCAAAGATGTCGATGCTCTGGGAAAGTCTGTGGACGGCACCGATGCCAGGAATCGGATGAAGGCTGCCGTCGATCGAGTGCGTCTGACGGCTGAGCATATCAAGGAGATCGTGGATCGACTTCATCTCATCGCCGACCTGCCGGATCCCGTCGGACTGGTGACCTCCAGGCAGGAGCGTCCGGATGGGTTGCAAGTGTCGAAGGTAAGAGTTCCTCTCGGGGTGATCGGGGTGATCTCCGAACGGAGCCCGCTGGTCATGGTGGAATCGATTGCGCTCTGTCTGAAGTCCGGTAACCTCTGCGTCTTTCGCGGGGCTGCCGAATGGAAATGGACGCATCACGCGCTGGGTGCCGAGTTGCGGGAAGCGGCAATGGAGCGTGGACTCCCGTCGGGATCATGGAGGCTCATCGACCGAGAGGAAAAGGAGGTTGCGCTCGAATTGATGCGAGCCGGAAAAGGGCTGGATGCGATGATCGTGCGAGGTGGAACCGGCTTGCGGAAGACCGCTGCAGAGCAAGCCAAAGTTCCGATTTTGTGCGATGACGGCGGACTCACTCATTTTTATATCGATGAGAACACCGATCTTCCGATGGCGCAAAATCTGGTGATCAATTCAAAAGTGCAGCAAACGGGGGCTGCCAACTCCCTCGATACCCTGCTTGTGCAGCAGGTCGTCGGTCGGCAGTTCTTGCCCCCGTTGATCAATCGATTGCTGGATCAATTCAAGATTGAAGTGCGCGCGTGTCCGAAGACGGTTGCGCTGATGGGGCAGATGGCTATGACAGGGCATACGGCCATCGTTCCTGCGATGGACGGGGATTGGCGTACTCAGTTTGCCGGACCGGCCCTCGCTATTAAGATGGTTGAAGACCTCGATGAGGCCCTGGCCCATATTTCAACTCACGGTCCCTGTTTAACCGCCGGGATTGCCACCAGTCGCTATGAGTCGGCCATGCGATTTACCCGAGAGGTCGATGCCGGTGCGGTGCTGGTCAATGCATCGACCCGGCTTCATGCGGGCGATGGTTTTGGGATGGGAACCGACGCGGGATTGAGTGCAGGGAAGTTGCATGCCAAAGGTCCGATCGGTCTGGAGCAATTGACCTGTGAGAAGTACGTCGCCTGTGGGATGGGCCAACTCAGACTGCCTCATCCGGTGCCTGATACCTACTTTGATGCCATCATGCTCAAACGGCCGTGAAGCGCACCCCGCAATCTCCTCACGTTCATGCCTCGATGACATAAGCCATTAGCCATATGCTCTGTTCTTCTGACGAGATACGAAGGACGCTTCGCGATCATCTCGCCTGGTGGGGGCTTAAGCACTTCACGTCGGACCTCGACTACTTTGCCTGGCAACGGCGACAACTTTCTTCTGATGATCTTCGGCGGCTTTCCCACGATGCCGAACGAAAACGCGAGGGCGATCGTCACGACGAAATCGCATTTTATGACCGTACCGCATCCCCGACGATTTTCCCCGTTCTCTATAGTCAGCGTTATGAATTTTATAGGGAAGTCGGGCAACGGATGTGCGCGTCACTCGCCTTGGGAGAGAAGGTTCTCGATGTCGGCTGCGGCGTTGGAATTCTGACAACTTTTTATGCGCGGCAGTTTCCCGAGAAGAGCTTTGTGGGGATCGATCGTTCTCCTGTCTCGATTGCGGTCGCTCAGCAAAAAGCGGCTGAGCTTCGCTTAGGTAACGTTCGCTTCGAGTGTGTCGATGCTGAGGCCGATTCACTGCCGGGCTTTTATGATTCGGTGATCGCCACTCATGCGCTGATGCAAGCCGAGCATGATGTTGGTCTTCCCAGCTTCAGTTGGCGCACGTTCGAGCGCGAGCACGATCCGTCACGGCAAACCTCGTTTGAGCAGCGGACCAGGCTCGCGCTGAGGCTCGATCGAGTCTGCGACGTCTTGCGGCCAAGAGGCCGTTTGATCCTGTGCGAGAAGACAAGGCAGCTAGCCAGGCGTGTACCTTTCCAACGGTCCTTGGCGAGGAGGGGGTTCGGGCTCGTCGAGCCGGCGGAGGGTATTCACTACCGATCCGTTGAAGATGTGGTGGATGACGGTCCCTTCTATCTGGTGCAGCGTGGACTCCAGGACTCATCGGTCTGGGATGAAATGCCGGAGCGAGATGAAGGGCTCCCATTTGCTCAAGGCACGGTCCACTGCGTGAGTGATCCTGAGAAGCCGCTGTATGAAAATCATTGGCCATCAGCTCAGGGTGTGTGGGAGAACTTGCGAGATCGCGTAGTGGTAGAAGAGGCCACTCGCCAAGATCCGGATGGCCGGCAAGTCCATGTCGAGCGCGGCACTGCCGGCGAGTTCTCTTACCTGTACTGCGCCAATACCTTCGACCAACGGCAGGTCATGATCGACAAACGGACTCGCCCGGCAATGATCGATGCCTACTATCAAGAAATCATACGAGGGCTGCCCTAGGGCCGACGAAATGGTTGGCTCTTGGCCCCATCCTCCGCGTACAGCGGCAACCGATTCCCATCATCTTCTCAGTTCGCTCAAGGGCTTACCATGTTACTTTGACTGTGAGCCTCGCCATTCATTCCGGCTTTCTGCCGACAATGTGGCATGGATTATGCTTTCAATCCCCTAAGGGAGAAACAGCAATTCTCATATTGACAGAAAATATTGAAGAGGAGTAAAGAGGGGATACTTCTAGATACTGCATGACGGAAGCGAGTGTTATCTGAACGGTCATATATAATCTCAAGTCATCCAGCAACGGGAGGAGGTGGAAATGGAAGACCTTAGTCCACCAGATCATATACGGCCTGCCGAGGCATAGGCGGGTGTCTCACCGGGTACACTAACCCAATTCCCATCGGTCGTCGCGTGCCCGCGTAAGGAATCGACGTCAGTATGATGGCGAACCTTGTGGGAACACAGGTTGGTCTGAGGGTTCGATCGCTAGCAGTCGGATTCCATTTCTCCTGGCGAGGCGTTTTGGGTCCCATACCTCGTGCGGGTCCTCTTCATCACACACCAGATACATTGGCGTCCTAAGCGCCCTGAGCGGGCGGTCTGTCGGAAAGGAGAGGCCGCCAGCCAGAGATGTAACCTGGCATTCCGAATCGAGCCTACAAGAAGGTGCGGTACGTTGGCAGGCACAAAAGTCCCAGTTCGTGGGGCGAACGAAAGGAGCAAGGCATGGACAGTACCTTCATAATGTTCGCAGTCGTCATGCTCGCGATTTTTCTCGGTGGCCTGGTCGTCTATAAGAAAAGTCAGTAGTGCATAGCTGGCAAAGGGTTAGCTGTTTCCGTTTACTGATAACCGGATCATAAGTGAGAGCTGAGCACCGGTGTGATGTCTCTGCACCGGTGCAAGGTTGAGGACTTGTGTGTGCTCTGTTTGGGGTCGTACCCCGAGAGCGAGAAGGCAGCAGGTGCTTCTTATTGCGACGCCTCCGGATTACATATGGGAACAGGATGTACGGCTTTGGCGGTTCCTGATCCGGGGGGATATAGCTGGGTGCTGGCTCACCGGCTGGCCCAAGGTTTCTGATGAACCGATAAACGGCACGTAGGTCCTGCTCGGTCATTTCGCGCAGGACGAACCATGGCATCGGGGGGCGAAATTCGACGGCGTGTGAAACTTGGATCCACTGCTCTTCCGAGAGGTGTTGCATATAGAGTCGTAGATTGGTTGCGTAGATTGTCCCCCATGGGCCACGCCATCCGATCGTATCCCCCGTGAGTCAGTCTTGCTCAGGTATTTTCCCAGCTGCCTCCGCATAGCCGGCGGTATGGCAGTCATTGCTCGGCGGTTGTCGTGTCCAATTTTTTACCCGTAGGCTTTCCCTGAGCCGTCTTGTGTGCCGTGTCTTCAGCGGTTGCTGTGGTCGTCGTGCTGGTGATGGGCAGGAGACAGAGGGTTGAAGTCAGAACAGTTTGATACAGACTCATGCTGTCTCCTCTCTTTCAAGGGCAACTCCGGTCCGGGGATCAGTAGTCATCAATCTCGTCTGTCTCGTCGATCATCTCGGCTGTGATTTCGTCAGCTTCGGCAGTCCATTGTGCCAATGGAATACCCTTCGCTTTCAGGATCGCTTCCTGCTCCGTCCCTGCGGCCAGCGTCAAGTCGTAGGTGATGGTTTGTCTGACCTGAAACATTTTCATAATCGATCACTTTCTTTGCCCGCCGCGTACCCACCGAGTGTGGTGAGAACGGTACTGGCTATGACACCCAAATTTCCCATTACTGCCTCCGCCTGGCTCCTCTTTGTCTCCCGCATTCGCGTTGGTTCCGCTTCACATGTATTGGCGCATTGTAATCGATTCGATGGTGGTTGCCATAGAGGGGCAATTCATTCTTTCATGCGACCGCCTTAATCCGCCGTTGCCTTGACTCCATTTCCATCGCTTTGTTAGAGTGATCAACCCAAGTCCAAGCGATTGAAAGATCCACTGTTTCTGAACTAGTCCCATAAGCAATTCGAGGCAACACCGTGATGAAAGCTTGGTTATGCGATGATACGTGGCAGGTCGATCGGTTCCGTCTGTTCGTTCAGGGTATTCATGATGAATGGGGTGGTGGGGATTCGGTAGCCGAAGAGGAAGAACTCCCGTCTCCTCCGCAGAACGTGCAGGTAAAACCCGGCAACGGGCGCATTACGATTACGTGGGATCCGGTTCCGGACGCCATATACTACAACCTGTATTTTCAGACGACGAAAGGTGTGCAGATCAAGTTTTCAGAGCTGACCCGTCCCATCGCCGGCCCCGACGATTTCAAGAACGTCATCGGCGTGAAAAAAGAGAAGGCCAGTTGTATCGAAGGCCCGACCAGTCCCTATGTGCACGACGATCTTGCCAACGGGACGTGTTATCACTATGTGGTCACTGTGGTCACCTCGAAGGGGGAAAGCCCTGAGTCTCAAGAAGTGATGGCGATCCCCTCGCCTTATCTCTTGGCGATGGTCGTTGGTCGGGAAGGAGTAGGCAATGGTGAACTCAGCTCGCCCACGGGGATTGCGCTCGACAAAGACGGCAATATCTACGTGGCCGATACTGATAATCATTCGATCCAAAAATTCGACAAGACGGGAACGTTCTTGACTCGATGGGGCGGTGAGCCCAGTTCTCAGGAAGGGCAGTTCTATTATCCGCGGGGGCTGGCGGTGGGACCCGAAGATGTGGTGTATGTGGCCGACAGCGGGAACAACCGTGTCCAAAAGTTCGATCTGGAAGGCAATGTGCAGAAGGCTTGGGGAAAGTTTGGATTCGCTTGGCGCGGCGCCGACATGGGCCGCTTCGACGTGCCGTGGGGGATCACGACGGATCAAGATGGGAATGTCTATGTGTCTGATACCAGCAACGCGCGTATTCAAAAGTTCCAGGCCGATGGCCAGCCTTTATTGAAATGGGGACGCGACGGCAGCTTCGACGGCGCATTCTTCTTCCCCCGCGGCGTGGCGGTGGATTTCGTCGGCAACATTTATGTCGCCGATGAGAGCAATCACCGCATTCAAAAGTTTGATACCCGTGGCAGCTTTTTGACCAAGTGGGGCCGAGAGGGCAGTGGTCCCGGCCAGTTCAAGTCACCGTGGGGCATCGCGTGCGATGCGCTCGGGAACGTGTATGTCGTCGACAGTGGAAATCACCGAATTCAGAAGTTCGACGGCAACGGAACGTTTCTCTGCTCGTTCGGCAATCGTGGGAAGACCGAGGGGCAGCTCAATTTCCCCTATGGGATCGCCGTGGATAAAGAAGGGTGCGTGTTCGTCGTCGATAGCGGCAATAACCGCGTCCTCAAGTACATGCCGACCGAAGAAGAGATGAATCGAGGCAAAGAACAGCCGACGCAATCGGGGGAAGCCGGATCTGTGCAACCACCCCGCAGTCTTGCGGTGAAGGCCGGCGACACGGAGGTCTTTTTGAGCTGGATGGAGGTGCCGGGTGCGCAGTCCTATAACCTCTATTTCAGCACCTCTCCCCATCTCACGATACAGGGAGCGACCAAGATCGAAGGCGTGACGAATCCCTACACCCACGAGGGCCTTACGAACGATACCCCCTATTTTTATGCCGTGACGGCTTCATTCGAAGATGGGGTGGAAAGCGGCTTGTCGGAAGAAGTGACGGCGACGCCAGTGCTCATTGATATCACGGCGCCGCAGAATCCCTATGCCGTGATCAATCACGGAGCGTTCATGACGAATTCGCCGGATGTCGTCGTGACGATCTCGGCTACCGATCTGGACACGGGGGTCGGCGCCTATTTCATTTCGGAAAGCCCATTGACCCCTATGGCCGGTACTCCGGGGTGGGTGGATGTGACGCCGGCGATCAAGTTCGGCGCGACCATTCCCTTCATCCTCTCCCCGGCGGACGGGCACAAGACGATTTACGTATGGTTCAAGGATGTCGGCAATAACGTCTCCACACCGGTGACCACGACAATTCTGGTCAATACCTCCGGGTACCTGTGCGTGGCGAAGTGGGGGAAGCCCGGGCGTGGCGCCTCGCTGTTGCACGGCGGGGAATTCATGGCGCCCATCTACGGACTCACCGTCGATCAGCAGGGATCGCTGTTCGTCGTCGACAACGGCAACAATCGCATTCAAAAGTTCGACAATGCCGGAAACTTCATCATCCTCTGGGGGAATTTCGGGTCGGCGAACGCCAACTTTCACAATCCGACCGGTATTGCCTGCGACGGGAAGGGCGATGTGTGGGTTGCCGATACGAACAATCATCGAGTGCAAAAGTTCGACGGCAAGCTCGGCGGGTATCTGATGAAGTTCGGTTCGCGCGGGAACGGTGAGGGGCAGTTCAATGCTCCATGGGGAATTGCGGTTGACCGTGTGCGCGGCTACCTCTATGTCGTCGACAGCGCCAATTTCCGAGTCCAGAAGTTCGACCTGGCGGGCGAATTCATCATGGCCTGGGGCAGCTTCGGGAACGGCGATGGGCAATTCTATTTCCCGCGCGGGGTGGCCGTGGATCAAGAAGACGGATCGGTCTATGTCGTCGACATGGGCAATCATCGCATCCAGAAATTCGACACCAGCACCAACGTGTTGCCGCAGCTGTTGACAAAGTGGGGTGGGAGTCCGGCAGCCGGGCATGCCAGCAGTCCCCTGGCGCAAGAAGCCGGACAACTGCGTTCACCATGGGGGATCACCGTCGATGGGGCCGGCGACGTGTATGTGACAGATACGGGCAACCACCGAATCGAGAAATTTGACCGAGAGGGAAATTTCATCACCCAGTGGGGCGGATTTGGGAACGGCGACGGGCAATTCAATTTTCCCTATGGCGTTGGGGTCGATGCGAGGGGGAGTGTCTTTGTCGTGGACAGCGGGAACACGCGCGTGCAGCAGTTCATGCCCGCTGAAGAGGGCAGCGAGCGGTTGCAAGATGCAGGGGAGGAACTGGCGGAATTGGAACAATCGCAACCAACCCAGAAGGTCTGAAGAGGGAACGATGCTTGATAAAGAACCCCGACTGGGATTGACTTACGACGATGTGGTCCTCGTGCCGGCGAAGTCACAGATTCTGCCCAATGACGTCGAAACCGGCACCCAGCTGTCGCGCAATATCCGGATCAACGTTCCGCTCGTCAGCGCCGCCATGGATACGGTGACGGAATCTCGCCTGGCGATCGCCATGGCGCGCGAAGGGGGGATCGGCATTATTCATCGTGTGCTTTCTCCTGCGGATCAGGCGATTGAAGTGGACAAGGTCAAAAAATCAGAGAGCGGGATGATTTTGGATCCGGTGACGATTTCGCCGGATGAAACGATTCGCGATGCGCACCAGCTGATGGCGAAATATCGGATATCGGGGATTCCTGTCACCAAAGGTCGCACGTTGGTCGGAATCCTCACCAATCGAGATCTTCGATTCGAAGACCGGATGGACCTAAAAGTCTCGCAAGTGATGAAACGTGAGCGGTTAGTGACGGCGCCGGAGGGAACCAGTCTGGAGAAGGCGCGAGAAATTCTCCATGAACATCGAATTGAAAAGCTCCCTGTAGTGAACAAGCAGTACGAGCTCAAAGGCCTCATTACCATCAAGGACATTGAAAAGCGCATCAAGTATCCCCATGCCTGTAAGGATAGTCATGGACGGTTACGGGTGGGGGCCGCAGTCGGGGTGGGGCGGGACACGGAGGAGCGTGTGACGCTTCTGAAAAAATCCGGTGTGGATCTCGTGGTGATCGACACGGCACACGGACATTCGCAGGCCGTGCTGGACACCGCGAAGATGATCAAGAAACTGTATCCGGAGCTTGAGCTGGTGGCGGGAAATATCGGTACGGCCAAGGCAGCCAAAGACCTCCTCAAAGTCGGCGTCGATGCGGTGAAGGTCGGGGTCGGTCCAGGATCCATCTGTACGACGCGCATCGTCTCAGGCGCCGGGATGCCGCAGATGACCGCCATTGCGGATTGCGCCAAGGTGTTGCAGAGAAGCGGAGTGCCGATCATTGCCGATGGCGGCATCAAGTTTTCCGGCGACATCACGAAGGCGTTGGCGGCCGGAGCATCGTCCGTCATGCTCGGCGGTCTCTTTGCGGGAACGGAAGAATCTCCAGGCGAGACGGTTCTCTACCAAGCCAGAACCTACAAAGTCTATCGCGGCATGGGCTCCATCGGGGCGATGGAGCGGGGCGGCGGCGATCGCTACGGGCAGGCCGCACGTTCGGCGCAAAAGCTTGTTCCCGAAGGGATTGAGGGCCGCGTCCCGTATAAAGGTCCGTTGGCGGCGGTGGTGTACCAATTGGTCGGCGGCGTCAAATCGGGGATGGGCTACTGCGGCTGTAAGACGATTGCCGATCTGCAACGGAACGCGACGTTCATCCGGCAATCCGTGGCCGGCCTCCGTGAAAGCCATGTGCATGATGTGATCATTACCAAAGAGGCGCCGAACTACCGAATGGATTGGGAGTAGCTCAACGTGAAACGTCTCTCGTGAAGCGCATCTCGTGACCAAGCCCTATCTTTCTTTAACACACGACGCTTCACGCTTCACGAACGACGGTCTGCATGGAACTCTGGCACGATAGAATCCTCGTCCTCGATTTTGGCTCCCAGTATACGCAGCTGATTGCTCGACGTATCCGTGAAGCTCAGGTTTACTCCCAAATTTTCCCCTGTACGGTCCCACTGGCAACCATTCTGGCCTATCGGCCCAAGGGGATCGTGCTGTCCGGCGGACCTTCCAGCGTCTATGAGAAGAAAGCGCCGGTCGTCGCCAAGGAGCTGTTTGATCAGCACATTCCGATCCTCGGCATCTGCTATGGTATGCAGCTCGTCACGCATCTTTCCGGGGGAGAGGTCACGAAGTCGCCCCATCGCGAGTATGGCCGGGCCGATCTCATGATCGACGACGCCGGCGATCTTTTCCAAGGAGTCGGCGCCGATAAGAAGACGGCGGTGTGGATGTCTCATGGCGATCGCATCGAGCGGATGCCGCCGGGGTTCCGGTCGATCGCGCATACGAGCAACTCGCCCATTGCGGCGATGAAGCGGGATGATCACAAGCGCCGCGTCTATTGTTTGCAGTTCCATCCGGAAGTCGCACACACGCCCGAAGGGGCGAAGATTCTGCGCAACTTCGTCTATGAGATTTGCGGCTGCAAACCGACATGGACCATGCAGTCCTATGTCGAGACGGCGGTCAAACAGATTCGCGAACAGGTTGGGAGGGATCGGGTCATCTGCGCCTTAAGCGGTGGTGTGGATTCATCGGTTGCGGCGGCGCTGACTCATCGGGCGATCGGAGATCAGTTGACCTGCATTTTTGTCGATAACGGTCTCTTGCGGGCCGGTGAGCGCGAACAGGTTCGACAGACGTTTGCCTCACAGCTCCATCTGAATCTGAAGATTCTTGACGCGAGCAAGCCGTTTCTCGCCGGGTTTAAAAATGTGATCGATCCGGAACGGAAGCGAAAGATCATCGGTCGTCAGTTCATCAAACATTTTGAAGCTGAATCAAAAAAGCTGAAAGGTGTCCGGTATCTTGTCCAGGGCACACTCTATCCCGACGTCATCGAGAGCGTGAGTTTTAAGGGGCCCTCGGCGACGATCAAAACACATCACAACGTCGGTGGATTGCCGGCTCGCATGAAGCTCAAGCTCATCGAACCGCTTCGCGAGCTCTTCAAAGACGAAGTGCGGGTGTTGGGTACCGAGCTGGGATTGCCGGATGAGATCACATGGCGGCAACCGTTTCCAGGACCTGGCTTGGCGATCCGTGTGCTCGGGGCGGTGACACCGGAACGGCTAGCCATTCTGCGGGCGGCGGAAACCATCGTGAATGAAGAAATTCTGAACTCCGGCTTGTATCGCGACATCTGGCAGGCCTTCGCCGTGCTGTTGCCGATCAGGACCGTCGGTGTGATGGGCGATCAACGGACCTATGAACATGTGATCGCCGTTCGCGCCGTCACCAGCGTGGATGGCATGACTGCAGATTGGGCCAGGATTCCGAATGAGGTGCTGGGCCGAATGTCGAATCGAATCATCAATGAAGTCAACGGCGTCAATCGGGTGGTCTATGACATCAGTTCGAAACCGCCGTCGACGATTGAATGGGAATGAAAAGTTAGAGGTAAAAGGTAAAACGTAAAAACGACCATCGGTGTACGTTTCACTTCTTACTTTTCACGCAGCGTATGGAAGTCAGACTTCAAAAACTGATCGCGAGTACGGGGCTGTCGTCCCGCCGGAAGGCGGAGATGTTGATCGCCGCCGGTCGTGTCACGGTCAACGGCAAGGCGGTTACGGAACGTGGGACGAAGGTCGATCCCGAGCGCGACCATGTGAAGGTGGACGGAAAACACCTGACCTCAGCGCAGCCGTTCGTGTATCTGATGCTGAACAAGCCCAAGAACGTTATGTCCACGCTGGACGATCCTGGCGGGAGGACGACGGTCAAGGACTTCTTGCGTGGCGTGTCCGTTCGGGTGTTTCCGGTCGGTCGGCTTGATTTCGACAGTGAAGGGCTGATGCTCTTGACGAACAACGGTGGTCTCGCGCAGGCGCTCTTACACCCACGGTACCATGTCCCGAAGACGTACCTGATCAAGGTGAAGGGAATATTGACGGATGAAGAGATCGCACGACTCGAACGAGGTATTCGACTCGAGGATGGGATGACCGGTCCGGCGTTTGTGAAGAAGGTGAAGAAGGCTGAACAGAACTCCTGGTTGGAATTGACGATACGCGAAGGACGGAAACATCAAGTCAAACGCATGTTGGAAGCCGTGGAGCATCCGGTCATCAAGTTGACGCGCATTCGGATGGGGCCGTTATCGTTGGGTGATCTCCCAGCCGGAGAGTTTCGGTTTCTGACCGATCGCGAAGCGAATGCGTTGCGGGTACTCGTTGAGGAGCGGCAAGAGGCTGTTGAACGGGGAGGCGGTCAGGTGGCTCGACCAAAACGGCCGGTGCGGCAAGCGGGCTGGGCCAAGCCGGAAAAACCGAAAAGGGTGTCTTCAAGGAAAGTACGGGTGGTATGAAGATTCGCACACATCGATGCGGTGAATTACACAAGGAACATGTAGGGCAGACCGTGGTGTTGAACGGCTGGGTCCAGCGGCGGCGTGACCATGGGATGGTGATCTTTATCGATCTCCGCGATCGGACAGGGATCACGCAGGTCGTGTTCAATGCTGAGCGTAATCTCAAATGTCATCAAGCGGCGCACACGCTCCGTAGCGAATGTGTCGTTTCCGTGACCGGGCAGGTGACCGCAAGACCGGAGGAATCGAAGAATCCCGATCTCTCGACCGGTGAGATCGAGGTCTTGGTCGATGAGGTGGAGATTCTGAACGAGGCCAAGACGCCGCCGTTCTTGATCGAGGATGAGGCGGAGGTCACGGAAGCTATTCGGTTGAAGTATCGTTTTCTGGATCTTCGACGTCCCAGGATGCAACAGCTGCTGAGCCTGCGCCACGGTATTACCCGGGCCACCAGGGAATTCGTGAATGCGGAAGGTTTCCTAGAAGTGGAGACACCGATTCTGACGAAGAGCACACCGGAAGGCGCCAGGGATTATTTGGTGCCGAGCCGAGTCAATGTCGGACAGTTCTTTGCATTGCCGCAGTCGCCGCAGCTGTTCAAACAGGTGCTCATGGTGAGTGGTGTTGATCGGTACTATCAGATTGCGCGCTGTTTCCGAGACGAGGACCTTCGCAACGATCGGCAGCCGGAGTTTACCCAGATCGATCTAGAAATGTCGTTCGTCGATCGTGAGCAGATCATGGAACTTATGGAGCGTATGATCGTCACGATTTTCGAGAAAGTCGGTGATGTCCGACTGCCGACGCCGTTCCCACGCATGACCTATGCGGAGGCCATGGGTAGGTATGGCTCCGATAAGCCAGACCTTCGATTCGACATGCCGCTCTACGACATGACGGCATTCGGCGCAGCGAGCGAGTTTAAAGTCTTCAAGGATGCCGCGACCAAGGGTGGGATCGTCAAGGCCTTGATCGTGAAGGGTGGTGCGACATTGTCTCGCACCAGAATCGATGCGTTGGGCGACACGGCCAAGAGCTTTGGTGCAAAGGGTTTGGCGTGGCTGAGGTTGACTGCAGAGGGACAGCTGGAATCCGTCATTGCGAAGTTCTTAGATGCCAAGGCCTTTGCGGCAGCATTACCCGAAGCGAAGCCAGGCGACTTGGTTCTGTTCGGCGCGGACAAGGCCGCGATCGTGCATGATGTGCTTAGCCGGATCAGGCTTTTGTTGGGCGAAGAATTACATCTGATCGATAAGACCGCCTGGCGCCCATTGTGGGTGATCGATTTCCCTATGTTGGATTACGATCAGGAGCAGAAGCGGTACGTGGCCATGCACCATCCCTTCACCGCACCGCTCGATGAGGATCTGGGGTTGTTCGATTCCGATCCGTTGAAGGTCCGGGCGAGGGCATACGACATGGTGTTGAATGGGAGCGAGATCGGCGGAGGGAGCATTCGTATCCATAGGCGCGACGTGCAAAGTAAAGTCTTCGATCTTCTCGGGATCGGCAAAGAAGAAGCTGTAGCCAAGTTTGGGTTCTTGCTCGAGGCTCTTGAGTATGGCGCGCCGCCGCACGGAGGCATCGCGTTTGGGTTGGATCGATTGGTCATGCTGCTCGGCAACGCCGATTCGATCCGAGACGTCATCGCGTTTCCCAAGACCCAGAAGGCGCAATGCCCGCTCACCGATGCGCCGTCAGCCGTTGGTTCAGATCAACTGAAAGAATTGCGTATCAAACTGGATTTTGTGCAGTAACGCGCTATGGCTGCCAACACGTTCGGACATCTCTTTAACGTTACGTCATTTGGCGAGAGCCATGGTCCGGCCATCGGTTGTGTTGTCGATGGGTGCCCGCCTGGACTCGCCTTGTCCGCTGAAGATATCCAGAAAGACCTCGATCGGCGCAAGCCCGGCACGTCCCGCCATGTCACGCAGCGGCAGGAGTCGGACAGGGTTGAAATTCTCTCCGGTGTATTTGAAGGTCGAACGACCGGCACGCCCATCGCATTGGTGATCCGTAACGAAGACCAGCGCAGCCGCGATTACGGAAATTTGATCGACACGTTCCGGCCCGGTCACGCCGACTACACCTACTGGCAGAAGTACGGTATCCGTGACCATCGTGGTGGCGGACGGGCCTCAGCACGTGAAACAGCTGTGCGTGTTGCAGCGGCCGCCATTGCGAGGAAGTGGCTCCGAGAAAAGTATGGCGTCGTGATTCGTGGATATCTCAGCCAGCTTGGGCCGCATGAGTTGCCGTTCAAAGCTTGGGAATCGGTGGGGCAGAATCCGTTCTTTTCTGCTGATCCAGATGTCGTGCCCAAGCTGGAATCCTTCATGGATGAACTGCGGAAGGCCGGCGATTCCGTCGGAGCAAGAATTACGACCGTGGCAGAGCATGTGCCGGTCGGGTTGGGTGCACCGGTCTATGGAAAGTTGGATGCTGATCTCGCTGGGGCCATGATGAGCATCAACGCGGTGAAGGCGGTCGAGATTGGATCTGGCTTTGCCTCCGTGACGCAGCGAGGTTCAGAGCATGGTGACGAACTCACACCGGAAGGATTTCTCTCCAACAATGCCGGTGGTATTCTCGGCGGCATCTCGACGGGGCAAGATATCGTCGTCAGCATCGGCATCAAACCCACATCGAGCATCCGCATTCCGCGCAAGTCGATCGACAAACAGGGTAAGCCGGTGATTGTAGAAACGAATGGCCGTCATGACCCCTGTGTCGGTATCCGCGCCACTCCGATCGCTGAAGCTATGATGGCCCTGGTGTTGATGGATCATGCGCTCCTGCATCGTGCACAAAATGCCGACGTGGCGACAAAGGCAGTGAAGATCGCCGCTTCGATTAAGCGGATGAGCGAGTAGTCTGTCGGTTTCGGTAACTCCTACGATAATCCGGCGCGGCCTTCCGAAATATGAATTTCAACCGGCTGGGTGGTTGCGATAGGGCATGAACGGATCTCCTGTTCGATCCAGCTGAGAAATGCCTCGACTTTGTCACGCGAATCGCCAATTTCAATCGTGATGGGGAGATCTTCAGCCAGACGTTCGATCTTGAAGGTGTGGATCACGCGGGTCTGGGCTCCGAATCCCATCAGTCCGCGATAGACGGTGGCACCGGCGAGTCGCCGTGCGTGAGCCTGGGCGACGATCCACTCATAGAGTGGTCGTCCGTCATGCTTATCTCGCTCCCCGACAAAGATTCGTAGAAGACACCCGCTTTCGATACGCATCGATTATTTCCAAAGAAGATAGGCGGTGGAGTAGCCAAGCCACACAGCGATAAGCCCAAGGATAATGTGGCCAATGATATTTCCAAAGGCCAACCACGGTTCTCCGTCTCGCAGCAGGTTCATCGTTTCATTGCCGAAGGCTGAATAAGTCGTGAATCCTCCCAATAAACCGACCGTCAGGAAGGCCCTGGTTTCACCGGAGATGACGCTCCGATGATCGGCAAGTTCCGCCAGGAAACCGACCAATGCGCAGCCCACAATATTGACGGCCAGCGTGCCAAAGGGAAACTGGATGCTCTTACTCAGGTGTTGCGCATAGCCGCTCAACAGGTACCGAAGAATTGATCCAATGAACCCGCCGGTGCCGATGAGAAAAAGTGTGCGCAGGGTGGACTGTCTCCCCATGAGTTGATGAGATTGAGGCTTTATTGTACTCAAGTGGGGCGGTCGAGTCACGCCGTTTTTAACGGATGGTTGCCGGAACTCTGGTTCGGATCGCAGGCGTCGTAGTACAATCGGGACGCCGGTTCCACAAGGAGTCGTAGAATGCTCGACATTTATACGGATGGCGCTTGCAGCGGGAATCCTGGACCAGGGGGATGGGGGGTCTTGCTGCGAAACGGTGACACTGAGACGGAACTCTGTGGCGGCGAGCCGTCGACGACCAACAATCGGATGGAGTTGCTCGCCGTGATTGAGGCGTTGCAGTCGTTCACCCAGCCGGTACAGGCGAGGGTCTACACCGACTCGCAGTATGTTCAGAAAGGCATCAGCGAATGGATCCATAGTTGGAAACGGCGCGGCTGGAAAACAGCCGGAAAAGAGCCGGTCAAGAATGAAGATTTGTGGCGGCGACTCGATGCGTTGGCTGCCAGCCATGCTCTTGAATGGCATTGGATCAGAGGGCACAACGGGCATCCTGAAAATGAACGAGTCGATGCGTTGGCTCGTGCTGGTCTCGAACAGGCTCGTGGGAGGAAGCGAGTTGTCGGCCAGATTGATCCACAAGCACAAGAGCCGGACCGTTCAGCCGGTTCTGCCCCGATCCTCGAGATTCAGCACGCCACAGTTTATCGCGGCGACACCTGTGTATTCTCGGATTTGTCGTTTGTCCTTCGGGAGGGTGAGCACGCCGCCGTTCTCGGACCCAATGGGTCCGGAAAATCGACACTCCTCAAATTGCTCTCAGGTGACGTGCACGCGATGGCGAACCATGACACACGGCTGACCCTGTTCGGTGATGAGCACTGGAATGTCTGGGCGGTGCGGGAGCAGATCGGTATTGTGTCGCACGATCTCCAGCGCGACTACCTGATCTGTGCCGAAGGCCTCAATGTCATCATGTCCGGGTTCTATGCCAGCAATGACACCTATGAATACCAACGGTTCAGCAAGACTCAACTGACGCGGGCGTCCGAGCTGATGCAGGAGTTGGGCATTGAATCATTGGCCGGTCGGCCGTTCGGCCACCTCTCAACCGGCGAGCAGCGGCGTTTTTTGTTGGCGAGAGCGTTGGTGCACGCCCCATCCGTGCTGGTGCTCGATGAGCCAACCAGCGGTCTTGATCCGAAGGCATGCTTTCAGTACCTCGATCTGTTACGGGCTCAGATTGCAAAAGGTAAAACCGTTCTGCTCGTCACTCACCATCTGCACGAAATTCCACCTGAGATCGATCGCGTGATCTTCCTGAAAGAAGGAAAGATTCTCGCCGACGGTCCAAAATCTGCGTTGTTGACTAACGATCAAGTCAGCACCCTCTTCGAGAGCAAGATGACCCTCGTTCAGGCCAACGGCTGGTTCCAGGCCTTGCCCGGATAAGGTTCAGCGAGTCGAGCCGGTTGATTCCTTGCGCAATTCCCTGGCTTTGACGAAAAGAGCATCCAGAGCTAGGCTTTTGATGCCTCTCATTCGCATAAGCCGGTATGTATCCAGAGTCCTCACTACATAAACACGCTCTATCCCTGCAGGCTCTCCTGTTCCTGTCGACCTGTTTCGGATCAGACTATGGTTTTCCCAGTACGAGTTTGGCGGAAACCTGGATCTGTCCTCGTCCTGGTCAGTCGGATCTCTATACGGATCATGAGTACCCAGGCTGTCGAGAATTGGGTGAGCCAAAGACCTATTCACCGCTCAAGATTGCTCCTTCATGCCGTCCTGCACAGTCAACCATGGCGAAGCCGCCCCTGTCGGGCACGATAGCTCCTCGCTCTCCCGTACAACTTCATGGCAGGAAACCCATGCCCTTCGCGGACGTCTCTCTGCCCGTCCCTGTGCTGGGCGTGAAGCAGGTCAGCCCCGGCTTCATTACCGGTGCATGGATAGGATTGATGGCGCAGCTCATCGTGACCTACAAGGCCGATGGGAAAGGGCCGGAGGTGATCTCGGATTCGAACATGATGCCGGTGGCAGTGCATTCATTGTGGACGGCCGTCGCTGCCGCATCAAAGGCAGTGGGATACGATCCGAGGCACCTTTCGGTGCGTCTCTTGATTCCAACCCCGATGGACGGGCCAAGCGCCGGAGGGATATTCGCAGTGGGCATTGCCGCGGCACTGCTCGGCGATTCAATTCGCCCGGACATTTGCATGTCCGGTACGATTGAGCCGGATCTCGAAATCAGACCCGTGGGAGGATTAGTCGATAAAATGGGGGCCTGCCGCGATCTCAAAAAGACGACGATGATCGTGCCCGATGGTTTGGACAACAGTCACCTCAGCTTTACCGGCGCCGAACGATCAATCCAGGTAATCCAAGTGTATTCACTCGCGGAAGCGTATAGCGCCGCGACTGGTCAGGCGCTTCGACCCGTGCCGTAGGAGTCAATGGAAGAGGAGGGTTCATCATGCAACCTCGCACGCACCACTCAGAGCGAGTCTTGTCGGGAATGGTAACGAGACCGTTCGGACTCACGATTCTCGCGCTAAATCTTCTGGCTCCCCCAGCGTGGGCTGCGGAACCGGTGAAGATCAGTTCCTTGCAGACGTATCCTGAATCCTACAAGATGAAAGTCATCCAGGTGGAGGGAACGGTCAGTGAGTACCACATGCATCATTTCATTGGAAACGATACGAAGTTGGAGAAGTGCATTCAGGACTTTACGGTTGACGACGGGACCGGGACCATTCACGCGAGCTACGCGGCGATTTGCCAGATGGGACCGGTCATGCTGCGAGACGGCGATGAGGTTACGATCGAAGGGCACTACTTGGGGACATTAGATGTGAGGGCAGTGAAGAAGCATTAGGGATCTGGATATTTCTGCGAAGACCTTCGCGAAAACGTGAGAGTCGGATCGATTTCGCGACGTATATTACTTCCTCAAAAATCCAAATAAGGCCCCTGCGGCGCCGGCGCCGAACGCAGAGAGATACCCGGTCGCAACTTCTTTGAGGCCTTGAGCTTTGCCACGCGCCCAATCGAGCGTGTGTGTCACATCCGCTTGGATCAGGTTCCACTCCAGATGAATCCAGCCGGTACTTTTCAAGACGAACACGAGCGCGGCTAGGGCGGCGGTGATCAGTAGGGCGAGTATCAAGGTTTTGCGAAGCGCCCATCCGATCAGGAAGCCGCCCAGAAAGCTGGCGCCTCCACGAGCGAGCGCCGGGGACATCATGTCGTTGAGCCATGCGCCGAACCCAGCCACGGTCGTCGCGCCGGCGGCGAGAAATGGTTTGGCTGTCCATGGGGGACTGGTGAGAAGGGTGCCGAAGGTCTTCCCAAAGAACCCGCTGTGAGCTGAGGTTTGTACGGCGCTCATAATCGGTCCTCCTCAAATGTGTTGCACACGGCTGGGTCGCCGGACTCCAGCCCACGTTTGAGCCACGTCATACGTTGCTCCGATGAGCCGTGCGTCCAGCTCTCCGGTTGCACATGGCCACGGGACATTTTTTGCAGCCGATCATCCCCGATGGCTGCCGCAGCCCGTAACTTTTCCTCAAAATCACCGGGCTCGATCAGGTTTCGCTCATGTTTGGCGTGGTATCCCCACACACCCGCATAACAATCGGCCTGGAGCTCCATTCGAACCGAAAGGGCATTCCCTTCCGCTTCGGAGACTTGACGCCGGAGGCGGTGAACTTTCTCTGCGATACCGAGGAGGTTCTGCACGTGATGGCCGACTTCATGTGCGATCACATAGGCTTGAGCAAAGTCGCCCGCTGCTCCCAAACGATGCGCCATTTCATCGAAAAATGCAAGATCTAGATACACTCGGTGGTCGCTGGGACAATAGAAGGGACCGACGGCCGACGAGGTGGTGCCACACGCGGACTGGACGGCACCCGTGAACAGGACCATGCGAGGATCTTTGTATCGAGCACCGAGAAGATTGTGCCAGGTGGTTTCGGTGTCGGCGAGGACGACCGAGGCAAACCTCCCGAGTTGATCGCTCGGAGCAGCGACGGGTCCGGATCGCCTCGGCGCCGACGGGGCCATGGTCTCGGTCACGCCCTGGACCCCGGTGATCATATTGAGGACGGTCAATGGGTTGGCGCCGGTGAAATAGCTGACGGCCAGCACGAGCACAATGGTTCCGATGCCGAAGCCGCCTCTGCCTCCGAGCTGGGCGGGCCCCATGCCACGGCGATCTTCAATGTTGTCGCTTCCTCGCTGGCCTTCGATTCGCATAGCCGCACTCTCTCGTGTCTCAGAATTCAGTCTGAATCCTTTTCCATCGACTGAATGAACTTGTCGGCCTCCGCAATAGACCGGTTCATATCCTTGACCAACTGATCGACTTGGGCATCGACTTTGACTAGTTCGCCCTTGATGGCGGAGAGTGCCCGCGCGTTCAGATTGTGTTTGAGATAGAGCACCTGGTCGCGCAACGGTTTCAGGACCGGTTCGATTCGTTGCTCCGCTCGTTTCATCGCGCCAAGCATTTCCTTGTAGCGTCCCCTGGTCTGGGTGAGTTTGGATTGGCTTTTCCGCCGCAGGTCGGCGTTTGAATATTGGCTCAGTTCTTGTTCCCACTCGGTGAAGAGGGAGTTGGCCACCCTTTTGACATCGGCGATTTTCTTCCGGACGGTCTTGGCGCCGTCTTCGCTATTTTCGAGTTCACCGTTCAATTTCTTATAGATAGCCTCCAGGTCGCCGCCTTCATAGGAGACCACCTTGCCGAATTGCTCCAATGTGGTTTGAATTTCCTTCTTCGCGTCTTCCTGCGCGTTCCTCGCTGATTTGACGCGACTGCTCAAAATGTCGCGTTTAGCATATCCCATCTTTTCCATTGTCGCGAGATAGGCCTTGTCGCAGGAGGAGAGGCCAAACGGGATACTCATCAGCATGACGGCCACGAACAATCTCAACATACGCACCTCTTCAACCACATATGGAGCGAAGAATCCAGGAGTCGGGACGAATCTGTAAGGTCCTGCATCATAACCGATGGGAGGAGGAAGGGGAAAGACCCTAGGTTGCCATTCTCAGCGCTCCTCGCTCTGTAGCAACGTTGCCGCGATAGCGCTATAGTGTGGATATGCGCGTTCTCTCTCTTAGCGTTGTGTATCGGCTGCTGGTTCTCGTGCTGATGTCGGGCTGTACTTCTCACCATGTGGTTCCTTACGAGTTGAAGTCTTTGGTCGATAGAACAGTGACGTTTCGAGAGGTGATCGCGTCCCCTGAGTCGTACGAGGGGCGGATTCTGGTGCTCGGCGGGGAGGTCCTGAAGGTCACGCGACTGAAAGATGGCACTCAAATTGAGTTGTTGCAGTTACCGTTTGATACAGACGAAAGACCGATCCTGACCCGTCAAGGATCAGATGGGCGGTTCTTTGCAATCCAGAAAGAATTTCTCGATCCCGCGACCATTGTAGAGGGGACCATGATGACCATTGTCGGGGA
This sequence comes from uncultured Nitrospira sp., assembly GCA_964435885.1. GTDB lineage: Bacteria > Nitrospirota > Nitrospiria > Nitrospirales > Nitrospiraceae > Nitrospira_D. The sequence goes on from CAYTAS010000013.1 coordinate 44,992, forward strand.
AGTCATCGAGGCGAAGACCGATCATCTCGACGACGTCGAGTATCGGTATCCAGTCTTGATTGTGAAACATCTGCATGTCTGGCCGATTCAATCCGATGACTATGCCCGTCCCTATCCATATCCCCGGTTTTCGATTGGGATCGGAGGTGGCACAGGCGGCAGAATTGGCGGTGGTGGAGGGTTTGGCATCGGATTCTGACTCCGGTGAGAGGTGGAGTGCATCACTTCATGCATTTTTTGAGAGGAGCAACTCGCTAAAAACTGTTTCAATCTTGAACATTTCTCCTTGTCTGCCCACGATGTACGTTCTACACCATTGATTTCTATCAATAAAGTACGGAAGACGGATCACGGTAATTACAGCTGTTTTGGGTATTCAATCCGTGCAAATGTCGGAACCCCCTCTTGCGCGCATGGAATGGAGCATGATATGCAAGCACATGTGAGAATGTTCCGGATCGTTACGCGAGGCAAGGAGATGATGGCATGACACCTAAACAGCAGATCACTAAGCGTAAAGAGAGAGTCACGTTGTCGCTCTCCGCCGATATGGTCGAACGGTTGCGAACTGTTGTGTACTGGAGTCCCAAGCTGACGCTGACGGGTGTCGTCGAATCTGCAATTCAGGCGACCTTGAAAAAGCTGGAGAAGGGAAAACGGTATAAGCCGAGAAAAGGAAAGTTACCGGTCGGTCGGCCACGTAAGGCCCAGTCGTCTCGGTGAGGTCGGAGCCTTGATGACGTCAGGCGCTTGAACATCGGATAGATCGAGCGCAGCAACGCTTCCTTAGAAAATCGCAGTGGTGCTTTTGTTGCTGGCCCTGAGTGTGGGGTGCAGTGAAGTCGCACGACATGCCGTCCGGTAATACCTTAGCGTTTGAGCTTCCTGCGTTCTGGCCCCATCACATCGTTTGTCTGCAAATGGGCGCTCTCCTCTAGTTCATCTCCCTCCGTTTGATCACCTAGGTTTTCTGTGGCCGGCACCTGGTGGTAAGACCGTTGAAGTCGATGCCGTTGTGCCTTCAGCATGGCGGATGTATTTCATCGTTTTCTCGCCCACCGTTCTGCTTTGACCTACAATACAGGGTGTTGTGAATCATGACGGACTGATACCGCATGCGTCTGGCCGTCCCTACACCATCCTCTTGACGGTCTTACTGACACTGTTCTGCATTCGGGTATTCGCGCAATTGATTCAGGTGTGGTGCCCCGTGCCGTTTCTTCCACCGTTTGAGGCGTGGACAAGCGGGGCGTTGCCGTACTGGCTGCTGGTGATGGTTCAGACGCTGATTATCGTGACGTGTAGTCGAGTGATTTGGAGGATGCACCAGGGGCTGGCGATCCCTTCTTCGACCAGAGGAAGGGTCTTGCTCGTGCTGGGCTCCCTCTATCTTGGGTTGATGGGGGTGAGACTGATCATCGGATTGACCGTCGCAACGGGTCATTTCTGGTTCAGTGCCTGGCTGCCGACTGTGTTTCACTTCGTCCTTGCTGGTTTTGTCCTCGTATACGGGTGGTTTCACTACAGGGCTTCCAGTGTCGTATTCCCGCGAGGCCAGGGGAAGACGGTATGAAACCGATCGTTCAATATGGAGCCTATCCGGTCATCTTGATCGGCAGCGTCTGGGGCAATGTGAGTCTGATGGACGCGGGCGTTGCATTTCTCCTCTCGACCTATCTGCCGATTACCATAGGCACTCTGGCGATCATCTGGCTCGAGCGACAGATACCTTATCGGGATTCATGGAAGCCCTCGGGGAAGGAAGTGGTCGAGGACTCAGCGTTTCTCGCTCTGGTACACGTGCTGTGGCCGAAACTACTCGCAATGGGTGTTGCCTACCTGTTGTTCGATATCTGGAATGGAAAGGACTGGTCTCCCCATGCGTGGTGGCCTCGTGAATGGCCTGTTCCAATACAAGCCCTCATGATGGCGCTCATGGTTGATAGTACGCGGTATTGGTTGCACCGTCTCAGCCATGAGTGGGGGCCGTTATGGCGATTCCACGCCGTGCATCACTCGCCGCATCGGCTCTATACGCTGAATGTTGGCCGGTTTCATCCCGTCGACAAAGGGCTACAATTCGTACTCGACTCGTTGCCGTTCATCATCTTGGGTGTGCCGCAGGCCGTTCTCAGTCTGTATTTCGTGTTCTATGCGGTGAATGGGTTTTTTCAGCATTCCAATGTCGATGTGAAGCTGGGCTGGCTCAACTATCTGATGAGTGGTCCTGAGCTGCATCGCTGGCACCACTCGATGTGGTCGCAGGAATCCAACAACAATTACGGCAATCATCTCATCATCTGGGATTGGCTCTTTGGGACCCGCTATCTACCTTCGAATCGTGAGGTCGAGGCGCTGGGCCTCATCAATCGCCAGTACCCAACCGGCTTCATGCAACAGATGGCGGCGCCGTTTTATCCTGGGTTGGACAAGGAGGCTGTGTGATTCTGTATGTCTGACTGCGTTGATCACTCTGCCATTGAGGCGACCATGCGCCTCATTCGCGATCTAGAATGGCTGCCGGTGCTCTCGTACACCGAGCGGCCTGATGAGATCCAACGCGAACTCCTGTCGTCGATTCTCACCTCACAACGGGACACGCTATTTGGGCGACGGCACGCGTTTGCATCCATCCGGTCCTACGAAGACTTTGCCCGGGCGGTTCCAGTGCTCGGGTATGAGGATCTTCGTCAGGACATTGAGGCCCAGGAGGTCAGCGGGGACCTTCTTCTGAATGCTGAACAGCCGGTCCACTATGTGCAGACTAGTGGAACGACAGGCAAGCCCAAACATGTGCCTCTGATCAAATCGGCGTGTGAATGGATCGGACGTTATCAGCGGCTGTTTTCCTATGCGCAATGGGCAGGCATACCCAAGATTTACGATGGACAGGTCTTGGTCATCGCAGGTCAGACGGTCGAAGGTTATTTACCAGGAGGTTCACCATATGGCTCCATGTCAGGGCTGATGAACGAGGGATTGCCTCAGGCGATTCGGCAGAAGAGTGTCCTGCCGGATGGAATTCTCCGTGTCGCGGATGTTCGGTGTAAATACCTGAGAATGGCCGCCTGTGCTGTGGCGGCCGGGACGCTGTCTGTACTTGCGACGCCCAATCCATCGACCATTCTCAAACTGTTGGAGATCATTCGTTCAGAAATTCCGCACCTGGTCGAAGCGTTGACAGTCGGACCACGGCATCCGATCTTTTCGCAAGGGACTGCCTGGACAGAACCGATCCCCATCCATGCCGATCGTCTCGCATACTTGCGCACGTTGATGGGACAAGCCTCGAAATTCGATCTGGCCACACTCTGGCCCGATCTTCGCGCGGTGATCACCTGGACTGGGGGCAACTGTTCGGTGTTGATTCCAACGCTGCGTTCGCTCTCGTCGAAAGAAATGGCCGTGATTGAGATGGGGTATCTGTCCAGCGAATGTTTGGGGAGTCTTAACATAGACGTGCATGAAAACCGGTGCATTCCCACATTTCAGGAGCATGTTTTTGAGTTCATTGAAGTCGCTGATGGCGATAACCAAATGACCGATCCTGTCCTGCTCGGAGATCTGCACCAGGGAAAGAAGTATCAAGTCCTGGTAACGACACGGAGTGGCCTGTATCGGTATGCCATGAATGACATCGTGGAAGTAACGGGCTGGTTCAACCGTGTCCCTACCATTCGGTTTGTGCAAAAAGGTAAAGGCGTGACGAATATCACGGGAGAAAAGTTGTACGAACATCAAGTAGTTGAGGCGGTTGACACAGTTCTTAAAGCCTCCGGCGTGGCTTGCGAGTTCTACGTGATGCTCGCGAATGTTCAAGCAGCGCAGTACACGCTTTACCTCGAGCATGTTTCCGAATCGGGCACTTTCGCCGGCGAGGTCGATGAACAGCTGGCACGGATGAACGTGGAATATCGCGCCAAGCGAGAGAGTGGTCGGCTGCAGCTGCTTCGTGTTTTGCCGCTTCGAGCTGGTACCGCGGAGGCCTATCGGAGCCATTGTGTGGCCAAGGGGCAACGCGACGCACAGTTCAAATTGATTCGATTGCAATACACGCACGACTGTTCATTCGATTTCTCGCAACACCTCTGGTAAGGCCGACTATGCCCATCACAAGACTGTCCATAGAACCACTGAAGATTCCGTTTAAGCAGGCCTTCGTTCATGCGTCGGCAGTTCGCGAAGAGACCGAGAGTGTATTGGCCACCGTCACCAACGCGAACGGTGTGGAAGGAATAGGGGAGGGCTGTCCTCGCCGCTATGTCACAGGAGAAACAGTCGACTCTATTCAGCAGTTCATCGAGACGCACCGTGAACAGTGGATGACGTTGTCAACAATCCAACAGTTGAAGGATTGGGCGACCGAACATACTTCCATCATCGATCAAAATCCGGCTGCCTGGTGTGCGGTCGAAATTGCCTGTCTCGACCTCTTTGGCAAAGAGGCAGGACTGCCGATCGAGGCCTTGCTCGGTCTTTCGCCTCTCAGCGGTCGATTCCAGTATTCAGCAGTGTTGGGAACGGATAGCCTCCAATCGTTTGCAAAGCAGTTCCAGCGGTATCGATCTGCAGGCTTTACTGATTTCAAAGTGAAGGTGACGGGACGACTGCAGGATGATATCGACAAATTGACCCAATTCGCTTCAACGGAAGATTCAACAATGCGGGTCAGGCTCGATGCGAATAATCTATGGAGCGATGTTGAAAGTGCCTTGTCCTACCTCAGGCAACTTCCCGGTTGGATCATCGCTATTGAAGAGCCGCTCAAGGTCAGCGATTACGATGGCTGTCGGCTGTTGGCGCGAGAGATGAGCATTCCGATCATTCTGGATGAGAGCTTCCTGAGGCTGGATCAGTTTGCTCCAATTCAGAACGATCCCCCGTTGACCTGGATCATCAATATTCGTGTGTCGAAGATGGGCGGAGTCCTCCGTTCGTTGGCCGTTGCCAAACGAGCCAAGGAGGTTGGTCTCCCAATCATCATTGGCGCCCAGGTCGGAGAAACGAGTGTATTGACACGGGTGGCGTTGACGGTGGCGAACAGTTACCGCGAGATCGTTGTCGCTCAGGAGGGTGCGTTTGGTACGTTGCTTCTGGAACGAGATATCTGTGATCCACCGCTGATGTTCGGGGCTGGAGGGCAGTTGGATACGAGGGCGGTGAGTGGTCCTGGGTTAGGCCTTGGTTTGTCACCATAAATTCTGGTCGGCAACATCTCTGTTAGATACAACAACTCTCCCCGCTGGTTGCTCGCCAGTGGGGAGTGGCTTACTCGGCGGTGTCCTAGGCGCTGGGGCGGCGGGTGGCGGCTATGAATACAATCTAAAACGCCAGAAGGACCGGGTAGAGCAAGACTTCAAAGACGGGAAAATTGACCAGAAAGAATACGAGGTCCGCAAAGATCAGATCGCGCGGGATTCGTTCTTGCAAAAGTGAGTTAATCTGGGCGCACACGAACAGCGATGGTATTGCAGGCAGGCGAAAGCAAGCCGGCATATGAATTGATTAAGCACTGGGTGATTTGGGAGGAACGCGATGGAAAAATGGGGAGCAGGTAGTGGTCTCCTATTATTGGCGACAATGTTGACGGGCTGTTGTGGGACACTAGCAGGAGATTTCTTACTGTCGTCGTGCGGAGATCCGGGTAGACACCGAGGTGAGTTTGTCGGTAATTCGTCAGATCAGAATGGAAATCGTTGTGAAACGTATCAGCTTCGGGATAAAACCTACAAAACAATCTGCGATCGAAGCGGCCCCTCATCTACCCATCCATCAGCTGAGCCGTATCCATCTCACTGAGTTTAGGGAATGATCAGCCGATAGATTCCACTTCGGAAATAATCGTGTGATATCCACTCGCACCGGCTGGTTGGGGGCGCACGATTTCTGCGATCTGGAGTTGTCCCTTAGTATCCGTTGCGCGCACGACGGTTTGAAATTTCCCCCGTTTTGGTGGTCGCCACGTGTAGGTCCAGATGACCCAGGAGTAGGGCGACATTGGTGGCTCGATCTTGCAGTCGTTCCAGGTGCGGCCGGCATCGAAGCTCAATTCCACTTTGCCGATGCTGTTGGGTCCACCGAAGGCGATGCCGCGAAACGTGTGCTCCGGTCCCCGCAAAGTTTGGTAATGGCCAGGTGAATCAATGCGTGAGAAAATCTTGATCGTGCCGTCGTCGGTCCACCCTTTGCGCTGCCAGTACCCCTTGTAGTCCCCTGGATAGACTTCAATCTCCACGATCCATTTCACGTTCTTAATGCCGTAGAGGCCAGGCACTAATAGGCGGAGAGGAAAGCCATGCTCCTTCGGTAGCTTCTCGCCGTTCATGAGAAAAGCCAGCATCACGTCATCCTGCATCGCTCGCTCAAAGGGGATGCTATCATCATAGCCATCGATGCCGCGAAACACCACATCGCGTGCCATCTCAGTATCAGCGCCGCAGTCGAGCAGCAGTTGCTTGAGCGAGATGCCGCGCCAGGTGGCGTTGCCCATGCTGTCCCCACCAGGAAGCGTATCGATGCACATCAAGGTAGAAATCTGATCGTAGGAATCGCGGTTCAGAATGTCGCGCCACCCGAGGAACATCGGCGTTTGTACCGCACCCTTGACATGGACCTTCCATTGCTCGATGTTTACGTCGCGCGAGACCGTGACGGCACCATCGGCATAGTTGACTACGTAGAACTTGGAGTTCGGTGTAAAATACGTGGTATCGCGTGGAGGGACAGCAAACATGCGGCCAAATATGCCCCCGACGGCATCGCAGCCTCCGACGCTCCCCACCATCGTGCCGAGGCCGAGTGCTTTGAGGAGGGCGCGGCGACGAATGGGCAATCTGTTTTGATCGTGTGTCATGATCAGATATTATACACACTCCATGCTCTTGACTCTTGGGAAAGACCTTGTTATCTTGCATCCTGTCAGTTGGTACTGTGTTCCTACCTGATGACCGCGCCTGACGGCGAGTCACGGTGCGGTGCCAAAGGGAAACTACCCGAAAACAAAAAATTTTCGAGCAGATCCCTTGACACGCCAAAGCGCACATTGTATAGTGCGCGGCTCGCGTGATGAACGTGATCGTTCTTTGAAAACTGAATAGAGGACGTTGAGCAAGGTGTAAGGTGTATTGAAGTGGTGGCCCTTGGTCCAAATTCTAATAACACCTATTTTGAGAGTTTGATCCTGGCTCAGAACGAACGCTGGCGGCGCGCCTAATACATGC
>CAYTAS010000014.1:0-52204 GCA_964435885.1 uncultured Nitrospira sp.
GGAATCGTACCGATGTCACGGCCCCACCGGTAGCGGGACGATAAGCGAAAGGAGAACTTACACCATCATGAAGAATGTCGAGATGACTGTCGAAGGAACCATACTGACGATTCGTGTGGACCTGTCAAAGGAGTTCGGTCCATCCTCAACCGGCAAGACGATTATTATCGCATCGACGGAAGGGAACGTGACTATTCCCACTCGAGAGGAGAAAGTCGGGCTCAATGTCTATCGAAAAAAGTAACACAGGCTGCAGCCATTCGGCCTTATCGCTGGTACTCCTGCGGCTATTCACTTTTTCGACCGGCTGTTGACAGATCACGATCAGCGCTCCAGGCCCTTGGATTCCGCTCCGGATCCCCAGAAATCCTCAGCCCCTGTGGATAGCCTGCTGAATGATGGCATCGATGCCGCACCAACAAGGTGCGGCATCAGAATACCAAAATGATCCAAATAGTAATGCGTGAAAAGTTTAGGGTTGATCACACAACCTACCATTAGTTGTGGGTCTATCAGTATGGTGTCGATGCCTAAATAACAAGCATCTTGACAAAGAAATGCGCCTATTGTGGCACTCTTGGTTCAGAGACAGGAGTTATCCACAGGCTTATGCACAAAACATGGGGATGGAATAATCCGGTCTTCATCCGTTGACACTTTCCCTGCTTTTCTCCGACAATCTCGTGGCTTCGTGACGTGCCCTACGCGCGTGATGGTGAACCGCGCGATGCTGCGGTTCCGACGTCTGCGCAAACCTTTCGCCTTACTAAGCGGGCAAGGGAACAACCGGATGATTTGCCTGGCTGAGAACTCGATCTCCCGATGAAGATTCCTTCCTTGGTGTTGTGCTTGGCCTATTCGTTATTCGCCGTCGCCTGTGCACCACAGGCAAAAACTCCGGTCGGCGACTCAAGCCAACCTCTAAGGATCACCGCAAGCGGGTACTCCAAAGAAGGCTGTTTGCTCAACCTCAAACTGGAGGCACGCGAGCGGAACATGCGGTTGGTCCCAAACGACGTGCAGGTAGACTCCAATGCCCTCAGGTTCTTCTTTCCGTTCGTTGATCGTGAAGGATATCGGTGTTCGGGAGCCGTTATCCAACGGGAAAAGCGAGTCTTCACCCGAGATTCACTGTATCCCATTGACTAGGCCAGGCTAGCGCTGTGCACCACAGAATTGTGTCCCCCATCGCAGTTGCAAAGCGAATTGAGAAAGCGATACCATTTCTTCATTCCTTACATTCGCGTGAGCATAGAGATGGAGAGGCCGATATGTCCGTCGAATCTTGATGCCTCAGCAAGTCTTTTGCTGTGTATGAGCCGGTGATGGGATCACTCGACATGTTCTTTTGAGGAAATGAGGCCTACCATGAAACTTCCAACCCTCGCCCTTCTATCGACTGTCATCCTATGCCCTGGAAATCCCGCGAGCACCGCTGCCGCCTTTCAAGCCACAGGCAACCTCCCGACCGGCAAGCATGACGCACTCCACCTCTATCCTGTTCGCGATGATTCGTCATCCCAAAAGAAGGCTACGTCCCCGACCCAAGCTTCAAGAGCTGAGAAACAGAAACCGTCGCTATCGGACCAACCCCAGCAACAACCGAAAGCGAAAGGGAAGGACCTGATCACCGACAAACGTCGCGCCGGCACGTTAGACACGCAGCCTGCTGAAAAAGAGCAGCCGAATACGCTTGTTCGCGATCAAAGCACTGCACGGAACGAGATCTCCCAAGAACTGAGCGCTCTGAGGAGCAGTCTTCAGGAAGCCACCCGGCAAATCGATGAGCTGGAGCGACAATATGCCGCCAGCAATCTTGAGTATGTGAAGCAGCGGACAAGCGAACTCGAACAACAGCTCGGCGCAAAAGATCAAGAAATAGCCGCGCTTCGGTCCGCCGTCGAGGACCATTCCAAGCTCAAGAGTGACTTGGCCGCTCAAACGGAACAATTCACACACGCCACCGTTCGGATCGCCGACTTAGAGCAACAGCTGGCGGGAAAAGATCAGGCATTGACACAGGTCAAGGACGACATCCGACTCGCTACCCAAAAGATCGAGGAGCTGACGCCACAGCTGACGGCCCGTACCGAAGAGCTGGCACAGGCGAAACAATCGCTCACGGACCTCGAACGCAAATTGTCCAAGCAAGTGGATGCCGCTCGTGCATCGGAAACCGACTCCGGAGACAGCAGCCCGTCCGCCGAGTTGTCGCCCGACCTGGATCTGTCCGTGACCAACCTATTCCCTCATAAACCCACTCGCACGGACCTGCCCGACGTTACGGGGAATGAACTTGCCAAGGTCGGTGAAGCTCTTTCCACCAAACTGGCGGATGACATCAAGAAAGGCCGAGTGGCCTTGGAGCAACGACGAAACATGCTGACGCTCACGCTGGGAAGCGGAGAATTATTCGCGTCGGGTGAAGCCGCCATCACTCCGGGCGGTGCCTCGTTGATCGAACAGATCGGAACACTCTTGCAACATTTCAGCTACCACAGCATTGAAGTAGCGGGACACACCGATAACATACCGGTCCGCAACGACCCGCAACGAACGTTTCGGGACAACGGTGAACTTTCCCAGGCGCGCGCCGAACATGCAAGCCAGGCATTGATCAACGGCGGGGTCGAAGGCGACCGAGTCAAGGCCGTCGGGTACGCCGATACCAGACCCATCGCCACCAATGAAACGCGGAAGGGCCGAAACAAAAACCGCCGAGTCGAAATCGTGATTACCTCATCGGCATTGGCCGCCCCATCGGCCCCGGTGCTATCGCAGGGCGGCAAGAAATCAGGCCAACCGGTTTCGCTGAGTTCTCCCCGTAGGCCATGAGCGGCTCAATACACGTGTGCGTTTTTGGTCTGCTTGAGAACTCCGTGGGCCGGCGTATCCTCTACATTCGCGATCGGCTCCCGGGGTTACCTGGCCATAATTCTGAGACGAACGAGCCCGGAAATATCCTCGGTCTCATGCGATCGTAGAGTTCGATTGCTCGATCGATTGTAACCGGCCTCAAAGGCGATGTTGGTGGTCCATTCAGAGGAGTGGTACATGGCCCAATCCATCATCCCTTTCCACCGAATTGTCTCATTGTCAATGAGACCGTCGGATGAACGAGAACTGCCATAGTTGCCTACCGTACTGAACTGGAGTCCAGGATTTCGCTCATAGCTCACGGCAAGAGACGCGACAGGGTTTTCGATACGGATGCCGGACCTGGACCGCAACTCTTGGCGGTAGGTGAAGGCCGGCGTGATGATCAGTGCGTTGATTGGCCGAAGAACGGCCGAAAGAGTCTGCGCTTTGATGTTTCCATCCGCCTCTCCATTGAGCAGATCGCTCGCCAGGATGTAGCTGGACGCCAACCGAAAGTCCCAGCTCGGCCTGTGAATTGATAGAGCCCCCTCGATCGCATGGTTGGATGAGCGTTGTGGCATAACTCCAATGGGGTCTAGCACGCTGTTCAAGGAGTTTCTCGCATAGGTCACACTCAATTCCGGCCACGAAGGCCTATTAATAAGCAATCCCACTCGTCCATAGGCCTGTTCCAATCGGGACCGCGTCGGTTCTCCTTCAACATTATTCCAGGTTTGACCGATGGAGTTCCGAAACGTCACCCACCCTGTCTTCCACTCTCCCCACACCTCTCGATTGGCCCTATCGGGAGTCAGCAGGAAACCCTGTCCCGCATGGCGAAAAGTCAATCCGTACCGGAGACTCCCTTCCGAACCGGTCAACCCGATCCGGAACATGCGAGTCGATGTATCGGTCAGAGTATTCCCCATCATCGATGACGCTGACCACGTCGCTCCCGTTTGACTCTGTGCAACCTCCGCTTCGGTCGACAGCCTTCCGTTGAATAGCGTCGTCGCCGCCAATAGTTGTTCGATTCGAGGCCGCTCACTATCCGGAGCAAGATCTCGGAGACGAGATGTCGGCGCGTAAGGGAACAGCACGTTTGAGGCGAACCGCATATGAAACACCTCGGCAGGAGCTTGGGGACCTGTCGTACCAAAGAACAGCTGTTCCACAGGCAGGGTCAGTGGAGCCTGAGCAGAGGCGTTACTGCCACACGGATGAACGAGAAGGTAAAGAAACAGGATGAGCAGGTTGGATGCGGGTACTCCACGTCCCATCGAATTCCGGGGGCCAGCCAGTCCTCATGAAGTCGAGCACCCGATATGTTTCGGTCAGATATGCCGTACGCTTGATACGCATGGTGTTCGCTGGTACCTCACCGGACGAGGCTGTAAACGATCCTAATCCCCGTTAGTACCCGTCTGATGATGTTGTTTACGATTGCTAACCCACGAGGTGAGAGGGGGTAGGAGAGATCGCTACCTTGCCTCATCCAGGAGTGCTTACGACCTGGCTGTTGGCCTGTTTATCGATGAAGACGATGAATAGGAGATGGTTGCCCCGAGAGCACTGACCATCCCTTTGACCGATCCTTCATTGGGGTTCCTGACTGCGTCGATTCATTCCTGTAACGGCTACCGATCAACCCGGAGGTCCATCCCAACCATCATTTCGTTCTACCAAGGGATCGTTCTTCAGAATGTCGCGCTGATTGAAGCGCCGAGACCATACCTTGGTCCAGACGCCTGACCTTTCCATTTCCGTCCGTCGCCGCCAACCGAGCCGAACCCTTTACCACTACACGGCCACTCAGCTTCTCGCACACGACATGGGAAAATGTCATGGCCGCCCGAGTCACCTCGCCGATGTCCGTTTCGACCAGCAGCGTTTCCCCGTATCGAGCTGAAGAGCAGTAGTCCGCTTCGGCATGCACGACGACGAAGACAATGCCTTGTGTCATCAAGGCGGCAACCGAATATCCTCGCATTTCCAGATACTCGGTACGGGCCCGCTCAAAATATTTCAAATAATTGGCGTAGTAGACGACCCCGCCGCAGTCGGTGTCTTCATAATAGATTTTGACTTCGATCGTATCTCGTCGTTCGTGACGTGTATCTCGCATGCGCTGTAAGTCGTGCTTGTGAGCTCTGTCTCACTACATCCGCTTGATGAAATTTCTCAGCATTCTGGACTCGTGATCGGGCCGTTCAGTATCTTGCAGCGATCACCAAGCTTCACGCTCTCGAAAATTCCTGATCTTCCAGGCTCTCGTTTCATTGCTCACATTCACTCTCGCGATTCACACTCGCCTCGCTGAGCATCGGGCGAAGCGGGCTTCACGAGTCACGCGTCACGACAAATTGAGTTTGGGGAATATCGGCAGTGAGCTGTCAGTCACGCCCGTCAGCTTAACGACGACATCATAGAGCTGCTGTACCCGCTCTGCTTTGATAGGTTCGAACCCGTGTCCCAACACCGCATGGTTCGCAGCATCCAAGAGCGGTTTCATCTTCGGCCATTCCCTCAGAAACGTTTGCCCCAGTTGATCGCCTACCCCCGCCAACACGCGAAATTGTGCCTGGAGCGGCAGTTTGTACTTGCCGTCGATGTCTTCCAAGTAACAGGTCCGACAGATTTCCTGCAGCGCCTGAGGAAGCTGCTCCGGCGATACATCCCAGCTCTTGATTTTATGCGCCTTATGGAGTCGAACCTGCGCGAACCCCTCAAGAGCCCGAACGAGCGCGGTCATGGCCGCTTCAGGGTCTCGCCTGAAAACCAGCTTCCTGTGAGCATGTGCCAACACATCTAACGGTACGAACTCTTTGACCTCGGCTGGGTCGAGGACAAGCTTTTCGAGAAACCCTGCGTTGGCTTTGATCGGCGGCACAATCGCCTTCAACCCAGGCGGTCCACCCCAGAGCGAAGCCATCTCAAGCGCCTTCATCGCCGTTTTCAACTTGTCCCACGCTTGACGATAGTGAAACCGTTCCCACAACTCATACCCCTCAGCCAAATCGGCGAATGCACGATACAGCGGCTTTTGTCCGCCGCTGACCCGGAGTTCGACCTCACGAAACAACTTGACCGCGGCGTAGAAGAGTCCCTGATTGAATAACTCGCACCCTTCACGACGGGACACCGCCGCTTGCTCATCCCACGGATTACCCTGTGTCCAAATCAGTGTCTTCAAACCGAGGTCGACACGATCGCCTTCCGATCCTTCGCGGTTCGGTCTTAATTGGATCAGCCGGGACGTCCACGGGAGCGTCACCAGGGAAAGCGCCGCCGCCATCGACGCGGTCGCCCCGCTCAAGTCCACAACCAGCTCACCCGGCTGCACCTCCCACGTCCGCACGAGATCGGGAAGCGACCGTGCAAGGGATTGATAGGCGGAAGGGAACTCACCGGTATCGGCCAATACTATCCAATCCCACTTTCTGGGCATCTGTTGAATATTCGGCTGGATCGCAGACTCAACCAACGCCTTACTTGCTTCCGGCAACACAAAGCACAAGGCGTCCGGTTTGAGTCTATTGATCGAATAAACTGCCGACGGTGCGTCATCGACGAACGCGACGACGAGCGCCTTGATGGGGTGATCTTGAGCCATTGCGCGACGACTATAGCATCGCATGCCGACTCGTTCAATTCGTTGCGATGAAAGCATGCCCTCTTGACGGTTGTTCAAAAGCGCCTATAGACTCCGCTGAGATTTCCAGTCTCGCCATTTCTCGTCCCACGACACGAGGGTTGTTCATGACCTGGTGGTATTGGTTGTTCATGGGGTTGGTCCTTGCCGCCGCAGAAGCGATTTTGCCCGGCGGGTTCTATCTCCTGTTCTTCGGCATCGCGGCACTGATCGTCGGCACCCTGGTCGGTGGGGGGATCGTGCAGACGGAGTGGCTGGAATGGTTGCTCTTCTCCATCCTGACGGTCGTTTTGCTTCTCCTTTTCCGTGGTCCCCTCCTGCAAATGACCAAGCGCGTGCCGCGCCATACCGTAAATACCCTGGTAGGAGAATCCGCCATCGTGCTTGACGACCTCCCTCCGGGACACACCGGCAAGGCCGAACTGCGTGGCACAACCTGGACGACGCGAAACGACGGGATCTCTTCCCTAACCAAGGGGCAACGCGCAAGAGTGATGAAAGTGGACGGTTTGATGCTCTGGGTACGACCGGAATAACGATTACTAGCAACGAGGTGTGGGCATGGAAGGTGGAGTGTTTGTTGTCATCGTTCTGGCGCTGATCGTTCTCCTTGTTGTCGCGAAAACCGCCGTCGTTGTCCCTCAACAGAGCGCCTATGTCGTGGAGCGTTTGGGAAAGTACAGCTCCACGCTTGATGCCGGATTTCATATCCTGGTGCCCTTCGTCGACGTGATCCGATACAAGCACGATTTGAAGGAGAGCGCGGTCGATATCCCCGAGCAAGTATGCATTACGCGCGACAACGTCCAGGTCCATGTCGATGGAGTTCTGTACATGCAGATTCTGAATCCTGAGCGCGCCTCTTATGGGATCAACGACCACCGGTTCGCACTCACGCAATTGGCCCAGACGACACTGCGAAGCGAAATCGGCAAGATTGAGCTGGACAAGACCTTCGAAGAGCGGACGTCCATCAACGCGCAGGTCGTCAATGAATTGGACAAGGCGTCTGAGCCGTGGGGCGTGAAAGTACTTCGATACGAGATCAAGAACATCGCCCCACCGAAAGACGTGCTCAACGCAATGGAAAAGCAAATGCGCGCGGAACGGGAGAAACGCGCGCTGATTTTGACATCAGAGGGCGAGCGCGACGCCGCGATCAATCAGGCGGAAGGCGAAAAACAACAAGTGATTAAGGCGTCCGAAGCCAAGAGACAGCAACAGATCAACGAAGCCGAAGGGGCGGCGTCGGCCATACTCGCCATCGCGTGCGCCACAGCAGATGGACTCCGCACGGTCGCAGAATCCATCAAGGTTCCCGGAGGTCAAGAAGCCGTGCAGCTTCGCGTAGCCGAGCAGTACATTGCCAAGTTCGGTGAACTTGCCAAGTCGAGCAACACGCTTGTGCTTCCCGCCAGCGTCTCCGATGTCGGATCGATGATCGCGCTGGCGATGAATGCTATGAGACAGCCTGGAGTTTCCCCACCGGTTAAGTCGTAGCGGGTGCACTGTTCCGACTCTTCCGTTTGACAGGTTTAACGACCTCGCCTAGAATCTCGCCCATGAAGGAGTCTGCCTTAGCGGCGTTCGACGAGAGCGCGAGCGTGAAGCAACGGTTTGCTCGTGAGCACGCCGACCGCATCGTTCAGGTGGCCACAGTCATTGCCGACGCCTTCGCCGGCGGCCATAAAGTGTTGCTCTTCGGTAACGGCGGCAGCTCGACCGACGCGGCGCATATTGCGGCGGAGTTCGTCGGGCGATACAAGCGAGAGCGGATGCCGTTACCCGCCATTGCGCTGGCGACGGATATCGCCGCCATTACTTGCATCGCCAATGACTATGGATACGAGGAACTCTTCGCCCGCCAGGTGCGGGCGCACGGGCGAGCGGGCGATATCGCGATCGGCATCAGCACCAGTGGAAATTCCCCGAACGTGTTGAAGGGAATCGCCGCTGCGCGCGAAGGTGGCTTGGTAACGGTCGCCTGGACCGGTGCAACCGGCGGCAAGCTGGCCGGCCTCGTGGATTATCCGTTTGTCGTGCCATCCACGGTCACCTCGCGCATCCAGGAGAGCCACATTACGCTCGGCCACGTCTTTTGCGAACTGGTGGAGGACCATCTTCTTGGGAAAACGTCCTGATCGGACTCCCCCACCCCGCTTTCCCTCCATGGTCCCTCCGATCAATGTATCGGACCTCAAGACCTATCCGTTGAAGAAACGGCACAGCAAGGTGCGACTATCGGACTTCGCGACACCGTGGAGGCGTGGGAAATCCTTTTCGACGTTTTATTCGGGTCTTCCCGACATCTTAGCCGTCAAGACGTTGCGGGCCGTCACCCACGCCATCGTGAAGGCGCATCGGAAACGCCGTCCGGTCATCGTCGGGATCGGAGCCCATGTCATCAAGGTGGGACTGGCTCCGGTCATCACGGATTTGATGGCGCGAGGCATCGTCACGGCCGTCGCCATGAACGGGGCGGGGATTATTCATGACTTCGAATTGGCCTTCCTCGGTCACACCTCTGAGGAGGTCGACGCCGAAATCGATGACGGTCGCTTTGGGATGGCGGAAGAAACAGGGCGCATGCTCAATGAAGCCATCACTCAGGGCGCGAAGGATGGCCATGGGTTGGGCGAGGCCGTCGGGCGCTACATCAACCAATCAGCCGTTCAATTTCGAGATCGCAGCGTCAGCATTCTTGCCACCGGAGCACGACTCGGCGTCCCGGTCACCGTTCATGTGGCCGTGGGCACCGACATCATTCACATGCATCCTTCCGCGGATGGCGCAGCCATTGGCGCCACATCGTTGCTCGACTTCCGACGTCTCACGGCCGTCGTCGCCGGCATGGAGGGCGGCGTATACATGAATATCGGATCGTCCGTGATCCTTCCCGAGGTCTTCCTGAAAACCTTGTCGTTGGGCCGAAACCTCGGTCACCCAATCACGAACATCACGACCGTGAACATGGATTTTCTTTCTCACTACCGTCCCCAAACCAACGTCGTGCGGCGTCCCACGCAAAAGGGCGGCCGGGGTTATTCCTTGACGGGCCACCACGAGATCATGCTCCCACTACTCGCTGCGGCGGTGATCGAGGAAATGGGATGAGGCGGGCCTGGACCGGTGAGACGACCTGGATTCTCCCGACCCGGGACGAGTTGCAGACCCGATGGCAATATCTGAACGGGCGATATTTCTCCGGCGCTCTTCCGTCGATCGCCATTCTCTGGAGCTCTCGCTTGACCTCCTCCGTCGGTATGTTCGCCAGCCGTGGTGGGCCAAAAACGTCGATCGGCCGGGGCAATCGTGAAATTCGCCTGTCGTTTCCGCTCTTTGTGCGACTCGGCAACCGAACGCCGTACGCGGAACAGGAACTCCTGAACACGGTCGCTCATGAAATGATTCATCAATGGCAATTCGATCTCTTGAAGCGTCGGCCTGATCATGGGACGGCCTTCTTGCGAAAAATGACGGAAATGAACCGCGCGGGAGAAGTGGCGATCACCACCTACCACTCGCTGGAGCAGGAAGTATTGGCCTTGTCGCCGTTCACCTGGCGGTGCACGAACTGCGGACGGATCTATAGACGACAGCGAAAAACGATCCAACCAGGACGCCATCGCTGCGGCGTGTGTCGTGGCGCTTTAGTGGAGCTCTTATTGACCGGCTCTGCGCCTGAGAATCGGCCTGTCGGCGACAGGCCTCAACTCTCCGATCCGTGGAATGCATCGGCTCAACTGAATCCATCCGCCGGAGAGCCGCAACAGTTGCCTCTTCAATGGGTGTAAACTCTTCATGCGGGTAGAGGACGCACGCTACGCGGCTTCTTGGCCGTTCTTGGATTGGACGAGTCTGCGATCCCGACTGACACGATCCAAAGCCCCGGCCAATGCCTCAACCGAAATGGGTTTTGAAATATAGTCATCCATCCCCGCCGCCAGGCACCGCTCACGATCTCCCTGCATGGCATTCGCCGTCATCGCGATGATCGGCACGCGATGGGGCGTTTCGAGCGTCGGATTCCGAGTGTCGAGCGGGATGGTTCCTGCCCACTCACGCTTCACGAGTACCGCTTCGCGTTGTCGGATCATCAGTGTGGCTTCGAAGCCGTCCATGTCCGGCATCTGGCAATCCATAAACACGACGTCGTACCGTACGCGCGAGAGCGCCTCGACCACGTCACGTCCATTCGTGACCACGTCGATTCGATACCCTAACCGCTGGAAAAGACGAACGGCCACTTTCTGATTCACGATGTTGTCTTCGGCCAGCAGAATACGCAGGTCCACTTTGGCTTCGGTTTCGGCAAGCGAATGCCGAGTGATGAGTGGGAGGGCGGCCTGCTCAGGACAGACCTGCGGCTGAGTCCGGGCTTGCGTCATAACTGCGACCAAACAATCGTGGAGCTGTCGATCCCGAATCGGCTTCGTCAGATAGGCGGCGACACCGGCTTCTTTCGCCATCTTCGCATCTCCGCGCCGCCCCAGCGAGGTCAGCAACACCAGCCGAGGCCGGGCCCGTTCAGCTCGCTCTCTTATCGCCTGAGCCAATTCAACTCCATCGGTTGAACCCATGTCCAGCAGCGCCAGGTCGAATGTGAGATCCTCGGTCCCGCGATGCAAGAGATCCAGCGCCTCTGAGCCGCTGCGAACACAGGTCGGTCGCATGTCCCACTTTTTTGTCATCTGCTCCAAACTTCTTCGATTGACGGCTTTTTCATCCACGATCAACACACGGAGGCCCGCCAACACAACGGTAGCCGGGTCGATAGCTTGCGCACCCGCAACGTGCTGGCGCAAATTCACCGTGAACCAAAAGCAACTCCCCTGCCCAACCCGGCTTATCACTCCGATAGTTCCTCCCATCATTTCAACCAGCCGTTTGCAAATCGCGAGGCCCAGCCCTGTCCCTCCGTACTTTCTCGTCGTAGACCCATCGGCTTGACTGAACGATCGGAAGAGCCGTTCGCAGGCCGCTTCGGAGATTCCGATACCGGTATCCGTGACCGCCACCCGAATAGTCGCCGCCTCCGATGATTGGGATTCGACCGTCACTTCGACGGTGACATCGCCGCTGCCCGTGAACTTAATGGCATTCGAGGTCAAGTTCATCACGACCTGCCGTAGCCGCCCGGGATCGCCCAGAAAGTTTCGGGGCACATCGGCATGAAACAGGCAGGCTAAATTCAAGCCCTTGGAGGAAGCCCGTTCCGCGACGAGATCCAGCGATTCATCGATGGCAACCCGTAGGTCGAATTCGATCACCTCCAGATCCAATTTCCCCGCTTCAATCTTGGAAAAATCGAGAATGTCGTTGAGTATCGTCAGCAGATGGTGACCGCAAGCCCGAACGGTTTCCGCGTACTCCCGCTGTTCATCGGTCAGGGGGGTATCAAGCAAGAGAGTCGTCATCCCGATCACCCCGTTCATCGGGGTGCGGATTTCATGACTCATGGTCGCTAAGAATGACGACTTGGCCTCCGTCGCGGCCTTGGCTTCCGTCAGCGCGGTATCCAGCTGCCGATTGATGGACTCCAATTGCTGAGCGTAGCCCTGCAGCTCCCGTTCCGCATCTTTCCGACTCGTGATATCTCGAATAAACGCGCTGAAAATCAGTGAGCCCTCTATGGACAACGGTCTCATGGCGATTTCAACAGGAAATTCCCGGCCATCACGTCGAAGACCGATCAGTTCGACTAACACGTTCGGCCTGGAGGCATCGTCAGGATCAAGCAGATGACGGACATACTCTCTGTAACCTGCGCAATTGGGCGGCGAGATGATGGTCTCGGCCAAATCACGTCCAATGGCTTCAAACGCGGACCATCCAAACATCTGTTCGGCTTGCGCGTTCCATTCAGTAATCAAGCCGGTCTGATCCGTGGTGATCACCCCGTCGAGGGCCGTATCGATGATCAGTCGTGTTCGGGCTTCATTCTCATAGAGGGCGGCTTCCACCTCCGTCCGTTCGACGAAAAGCCCGATCTGATTTCCGGCTGTGCCCAAAGCCTTCAAGAGGTCCCGGTCTTCAGGCTGGGCCTCCTTGCCGAAGAACTCCATGACGCCGTACACGTTGGCTCTTAACCAAATGGGAAACGCACAAGCCGTGCGCAGCGTGCTCGTCGTCCCGGCAGCCCCTCGCGTAAAGACGGGATCTCTCTCGACATCTTCCACCCACAATGGCTCGCCGCGCGCCCAACAGCGCCCCGGAAGATGACACCCCGACGCGTATGTCTGCTGCCTGCTGACTCTCAAGAACTCTTGCACCGCCGCGGGATCGACGGACCAGTCGAGCTCGCATGCGACGGCCTGCCGGCCGTCTTGTACGCGCCAGAACAAGCCGACATGCCAATCGAGACTCGTCACGATAGCTTGAAGCAGGTCGGGAAGCGCTTGCTCCATAGTGGAGGTCGATGCCAGTACTTTGGCCACAGCATGTTGGAGGCCCTGCCGACGATCGGCACGCTTCTGCTCCGTCACATCCCGAACAACGCTGAGAACGGATTGCACCGTCCCATCGTCCGCCGGAAGCGGAACAGACGTGATGTCGATCCATCGGACGTATCCCGAAAGTCCGGTCAGTCGTCCCTTCGCACAACTTTCACGACCGTCGCGAGCCGTTCGGTGCATGTCTTCGATCGTGGATCGGTCGTTCGGATGGATATGATCTCGAAGGTCCTTCCCGATGATTTCTTCTGGAAAGCCCGCATCGAAGAGCACGCAGCCGGCTGGATTGATTTGAAGCACCCGGCAATCAAGCCCAAGCACCAAGATTCCTTGTGGTTCCGCCTCCAGAATACTTCCTAACCTGCGTTCGTTATCGCGGAAACGAATTCTTTCCATCTCAGCGCGGAGCCGATCGGCCCGTGCCTGTCTGGAACTATGGATGAGTAGGAGGATCAAGGGAACGACCAACAAGGCGTTCACCGCCGCCAAGATCCACACGACGCTCACATCGTCCATAGCCACGATCTTACTCCGGACACACACCTAGGCCCTAACTATTCCCTCTTCCTGGCCTTAGAGTCCGTTCCGTGCTGTATCGGTCCGCTTGTTGACGACTGATGATTCGACCCACTCCGTCACTCTTTCACTGTCAACCTCTACCACGGTATGATGGGCCCATGATTTCGAAAGTTCTGCCGCTTGATCAACTTTTGTCCGCCCTGTCCGGTAAACGGGCCGAAAAGAGGCGGATCGTCTTCACGAACGGCTGTTTCGACCTGATGCATATCGGGCATACCCGCTATCTGCAGGCAGCCAAGGCCCTGGGCGATATCCTGGTCGTCGGGGTCAACAGCGATGCGTCTGTGCGCAGTCTCGACAAAGCGCCTGACCGGCCGATCGTGCCGGAAGCTCAACGTGCCGAGGTGCTGGCCGCATTGGGCTGTGTGGATTATGTGGTTATTTTTAACGAGCCAGACCCCCTCCGGCTCATCACATCCGTTCACCCAAATGTCCTGGTCAAGGGTGGAGATTGGTCAATCGACCGAATCGTCGGCCGAGACGTCGTCGAAGCCTACGGCGGAGTCGTCAAGACGATTCCTCTTGTTCCGGGCTTCTCGACCACAGGACTCCTTCAACGCATCCGATCACTTGCGAAGTAATACGTGTCTGACTCTACCCCTCACACCCCATCTTGGCTTGCGCCCCTTCGCTCATCGCTCGGCCATGAGAGGGCGCGTATTTGCCTGCTTGGGGTACATGGGGCGACTGCAGCCTGCGCCTTGACATTGCTGGGAATCACTCAGCAGAGGGATTTGATCCGCTCCGGGCCATGGGTTGTGGTGACAGAGAGCGACGAGTCCGCCGAACGGTTTTTCAACGACCTGTGCTTTTTCCATGAGCTCATCGGCCGACCGGTCGATGATTTGGCGTGGTTCCCGGAGTGGGAAACGCTTCCCTATGAGGCGACCGCGCCGCATGTCGGGTTGATCGCACGCCGGATGACGACGCTCCATCGACTGCTGACGAAGCCACCTACCCTGCTCGTCACGTCCGCCACCACGGCCATGCACCGCTTGATCCCACGCTCGACCTTCGAGCAGGCGATCTTTCGTTTCGAGATCGCCGCTGCCTTCGAGCGTGAACCGCTCACGACCGACCTCCTCCGCCTGGGATACCGGCGGGTGTCCGTCGTTGAAATTCCAGGGGAGTTCAGCATCCGTGGCGGGATCGTCGATATCTTCTCGACGGCGTATGCCAACCCTCTGCGCATTGAGTTTCTCGGCGATCACGTCGAGTCACTTCGGTTGTTTGACCCTGCGACACAGACGTCCATCACGAAACTCACGGATGGGTGGGTCTTACCGGCTCGGGAATTCATTCGTCCAGCCGATGCCTCTGATGCAACCGCACCCATTCAGGCAGACGCCGAGTGGAGAAGCCCCGACCTGTATCCTTCCATGAATAGCCTCTTCGACTATCTCATCGAACCGCCTATCCTCGCGTTCGATCAGCCTGAGACGCTGAAGCAAGCCTGTGAAGCAGCGTGGACCAAAATCGACGATGGATATCTGCGTCACGTCGACAGAGATGCGTCGAACCCTTATCCGTCGCCTGAGCGACTCTTTCTGACCTGGCACGACATCCAGGACCGAATCGCTGCATGGCCGATCCTGGCCTTGGAACCCCTGGCGCCTCCGAGTGCGTCATGGAATCCCACGTTCTCATTTCCTACCCAGGCACCGGGAGGCATCGGGCTTGGGATTCGGGGCACGGCCTTCAGCCAAACCCTCAGCCTCTTGGAAGGGCTCCGGAATGAGCATCGGGTCGTGTTGGTCGCACGGAGCCGAGGGCAAGTGGACCGTTTGCTGGCCCTCCTTCGGGAACATGACCTTCCGGCCGATCCCTGGAAGCCTACGCTCTGGTCAAGCCGAGGCACCGGCAAGATCCCATTTTATGTGCTGCATGGGGATCTTTCGACCGGATTTCTCTCGGGAGATCTTCGACTCGCCTTGTTGACCGAAGAAGAACTGTTCGCCAAGGGAGCACGGCACAAACCCCAGCCCAAAAGCCGGACAGCCACGTTCCTTTCTTCCTTGGAAGACCTCAGCGTGGGTGACTATGTGGTGCATGTCCAACATGGGATCGCTAAGTACCGAGGATTGAAACGGTTGGTCGTCCAAGACTTCGAAAGCGATTACCTGATCCTGGAGTTCTCCGGCGGGGATACCCTCTATGTTCCCCTGGACCGCTTGAATCAAGTTCAACGTTACAGCGGGGCCGAAAGCCATGTCCCGCGACTTGATCGATTGGGGGGAACCAGTTGGGCCAAGACGACTGCGCGAGTGAAGAAGGACATCGAAGAAATGGCTCAAGAATTGATCGATCTCTACGCTAACCGTGAGCTGGTGAAACGGAACGCCTATGGCACCTCCACAACCCTCTATCATGAATTTGAAGCGGCCTTTGAGTATGAGGAAACACCAGACCAACTGAAGGCTATTGAAGACATCGGTCGAGACATGGAGGCGACGAGGCCGATGGATCGGCTCGTCTGTGGAGACGTCGGATACGGAAAGACGGAGGTGGCCATGCGGGCGGCTTTCAAAGCCGTCGAGCACGATCGACAGGTTGCCGTACTGGTCCCTACGACACTGCTGGCACATCAACATTACGAGAATTTCTCTGAACGCTTCGCCCCCTTCCCTATGAAGGTGGCGTTACTTTCACGGTTCCAATCACCTCAAGAGACGAAAGCCATCCTCAAGGACACCGCGGCGGGTACCATCGACGTGGTTATCGGGACGCACCGATTGCTTCAGAAAGATGTGGCGTTTCGGCAACTCGGGTTGGTGATCATCGATGAAGAACAGTGGTTCGGCGTCAAGCACAAGGAACGGCTTAAGCAACTCCGTACGCAAGTCGACGTTCTCACCCTGACCGCCACCCCGATCCCACGCACGCTTCAGATGGCCATGTCGAGTGTCCGTGATCTCTCCATCATCGACACTCCGCCGGCCGGTCGGTTGGCGATCAAGACCGCGGTCATCCGATCGAGCGATAAGACGGTTCGTGACGCCATCCTCCGAGAACTCGGGCGAGGGGGACAAGTGTATTTCGTGCACAACCGAGTCGAATCGTTGGAGCGAATCGGGGCATGGCTACAGCAGCTGATTCCGCAAGCACGCATGGTCATGGCCCATGGTCAGATGGATGCCAGGACCTTGGAAGCCGTGATGCTCAAATTCGTGAAACGTGAGGCGGATGTCTTGATCGCGTCCGCGATCATTCAGTCGGGACTCGATGTCCCGAACGCGAACACCATTATCGTCAATCGCGCCGATCTCTTCGGCCTCGCGCAATTGTATCAGTTGCGTGGGCGAGTCGGACGCAGTGGAGAGCAAGCCTATGCGTACTTTTTGATTCCAGACGAAGGGACGCTCACCGGCGACGCACAGAAACGATTGATCGCCATTCAGCAGTTCACGGAACTTGGATCAGGCTTCCGTATCGCCGCGGCAGACCTCGAGATTCGAGGAGCCGGTAACCTCTTAGGCAAGCAACAATCCGGACATATCGCGGCGATTGGCCTGGATCTGTACATGCAGATGGTGGAACAGGCCGTTCAACGGTTGAAGGGTCATGTCGTAGAAGAGGAGCCCGACCCAACCCTCCAATTCCCCGTGTCCGCCTTTATTCCGGATCAGTATGTCGGCGACCCGCACCAACGCTTGTCGCTCTATAAACGGTTGACCGCCTGCGCCCAAGTCGGCGAATTGGCCCTGCTGCATGGAGAAATACAAGACAGATACGGCCCTCCCCCGGAGCCGGTCGAACGGCTGCTCGAAGTCATGCAACTTCGAACTCATGCGAAGCGGCTGCGTCTGGCCTCGATCGAGGTGCACGGCCGAACGACAGAGATCGCATTCCAGCCCAAAGCGACCGTTCCTGACACTGCCATCCATCGATTGATGGACCACCTGAAGAAGCGGCTGCGTTTCCTGAGCCCCAACTCATTCGAGATCCAATTGCGCCATGACGACTGGCCGTCGCTCTTCACAGAACTCAGCGCAATCTTGCAAAGCCTTGATCTCTGTGATACCAAGACCATCAAGCAAGATGCGATTACCTCGTGATAGAGACCCGCATGTACCACGACGCATGAAACCACGCGGCTGCTCCATTCTCCGCGGGAGATCTCTTCTTTCTCTTCTCTTGACCGGAATTCTGGCCTGGTCAGGTGTTGGAATGTCGGGATGCGGAGAACGGCAGGAAGAACCGGTCGTCGCCCTCGTCAATGGGCGAGCCATCACGCAAGCAGAATTCAACCTTCGCTGGGACGAGCTCTCACACGCAACGAAGTCCCGCTACGAGAAGGAAGGTGGAAAACGACAATTCCTCGATGAGCTCATCACCAAGGAGCTGCTCCTCCAAGAGGCTCGACGCCGAGGACTCGATCAGGACGAGATCATTCGGGATAAAACACGCCGCTATAAGGAGCAGTTGATCCTGGACGAGCTGTTAAAGGGCAAGCTTCAATCCAAAGTTGAGCTGACGCAAGAGGAACTGACGGCCTACTACGACAGTCACGCCAGCGAGCTCCTAGACCCACTGAAAGCCAACATCTCCTTGATGCTGCTGCCCAACGTGTATGCGGCGAAAGACCTCGAGTCGCAGATCAATCGAGGCGGGAGCTTCGCGAAGTTTGCTCAACGGTACTCCGTCAACGAGAAGACCAAAGGAAAAGGTGGAGACCTCGGTCCCTATCGAAAAGGACTCGTCCCGCCTGAAGTAGAAGAAGTCATCCAGAACCTCAAACTCGGGATGGTCAGCGCCCCCATAAAGACCGACGATGGCTACTACCTGGTCATGCTGACCCCCCTCGATGAGACCATTATTCAAGCCGACCTTGCGACACAAGAACGACTTCGTCAGGAGCTTTTGACCGAAAAACGCCGCAAGCAGTTCGAAGAAGTGATCGCCGACATCCGCACACATGCTTCGGTTCGCTTTGCGGAAGCCTCTCGCCACATTACCGAGAACACCGGCGCACGGTAGCCTCTATTTGATTTTCAGAAACCTTCCCGTTCATGTACAATCATTAATTTATGTTCTTCGTTGCAGGGTGAAAGGGTTATGACACGTGCTATCTTCGGATCAGGCCTGCTGATCCGACTCGCATTGCTCCTCACCTTCTTGATGATCTCGACCTGGCCGCCGGCTTTTTCCGGTGCGTACCTACAGGATCGCATCGTCGCCATCGTGAATGCGGAATTGATCATGCTGTCGGACGTGAAGCGTGAGTTCAGAACGGAGCAAGAGCGGCTCTCCCGAGAGTTTCGTGGAGACGATCTCGCTCAGCGGTTGAAAACGGCCGAATATATGGCATTGACGAAACTGATCGAGCGCACATTGCAGCTACAGGAAGCCAAGGCCACCAGAATCGAGGTGTCGGACCTGGAGCTCCAGCAAGCCCTCGCTCAAATGAAACGGGAGGACAAGTCCTTCGACCCCACAAATCCTCACGATGTCCGAGATGTCCGTGATCAGCTCATCCTGATGCGGATCGCGGATCAACACATTCGCGGCAACATCACGGTCGGAGACTCCGAACTCAAACGCTACTATCAAGAGCATCGCGAGCAATTCGCCTTTTCTGAAGAATACCAACTGAGCCAGATCATCATTAAGCCGGGTTCTTCCGACGGGTTGGCCGACGCACTGACCAAGGCCCGTCGAGCCATGGACGACCTGAAGCGGGGAGAGAAATTCGAGGATGTCGCCTTGCAGTATTCGGACGACGCCAATTCCTTGCATGGTGGACGACTGGGATTTGTCCGGCAAGGAGAGTTGTGGCCCGTGATCGAGCAGGCCGTCGCCCGATTGGTGCCGGGCGGTATTTCCGACATTCTCGAGAGTCCCGAAGGGGTCCACATCATCCGTCTGGACGAGAAGAAACCAAAGCAGTTTCGCCCATATGAGGATGTTCGACGGGAGGTTCAGGAATTGGTCTATCAGCAGAAAAGCGCGGACATGTATCAAGACTGGTTGGTGGATCTCAAGAATAAAGCCTACATCGAAATCAAGTTCTAGCGCACACCACCGCCGTATCTCAGCCTCCAGCCTCTGCGCACGGAAGCCAATCACGCACCGTGTGAGCGATGCCCGCCGAGGAGATCGCGCAGGGCTCCCCACATCCACTCCCGACCGTCCCCGGTCATCGACGAGTATGGAATCAACGTTTCTCCGTGGGCGAGTCCTAGATCCCGGTGCGTTTGTTTCAAGGTACGCACCCGTTCGCTGGGCTTCAATTTATCGACCTTCGTCGCCACGACGAGCGGATGTCGCCGAATCGATCGAAGCCAGGCGATGGTCTGACGATCCTGTTCGGTGGCGACTCGGCAATCCACCAGCAACACGACTCCCCGCAACGAGTCTCGGTCGACGAGATAGCCTTCCGTCAGTGGCCCCCATTGGATACAGAGGGATTTCGAGACCCTGGCAAATCCATACCCCGGCAAGTCAACGAGATAGAATTGGGCGAGACCGGGATCGGAGGTCGAAATGCGAAACACGTTCACGGCCCTAGTTTTTCCCGGTGTTCGACTGA
The DNA here is from genome assembly GCA_964435885.1 of uncultured Nitrospira sp. Classification (GTDB taxonomy): domain Bacteria; phylum Nitrospirota; class Nitrospiria; order Nitrospirales; family Nitrospiraceae; genus Nitrospira_D. Next base: position 20,072 of record CAYTAS010000014.1, read on the forward strand.
CCTTCACCAGGTCACGACGATTGAGTAATGAGTTGATCATCGAGGACTTCCCCACATTGGAACGGCCGACAAAGGCAATCTCATCGAGATCGCCTGGAGGAAACTGTTCAGGAGAGACACAACTTTTGATAAACTCAGCCGCGAAGATTTTCATGCCGTCAGGCCTGGGGATGGATTCACAACGAACCTCGCGTCGCAATGTGGTCTTTCGACGTTACTACACATACGATCCTCCTCCATCCAAGTCAACCGGCCCTCGCAGGATGGTTCGTAGGCTGTTCTGGGGCGCCGTGCTCGTGGGACTTCCCGTTGGCATCCTGGGGCTGAGTTGGCTGATCACCCTCCCCGATGTCGAGCTCCTCGCGCACACCAACCCGACATCAACGGCGTTGATGGACTCACGAGAAGCTCAGGCAAAGGAACAGGGTCGACCTGTCGGGCGCCATTGGGTGTGGATGCCGCTCTCCCGCATCTCTCCTCATCTTCGTCATGCGGTCGTGGCCGCCGAGGATGCCTCCTTCTTCAGCCACGAAGGATTCGATTGGGAAGGCATCCGCGACGCCGCGCTCCACAATCTAGAAGCAGGAGAGATGAAACGTGGCGGGAGCACGATTACTCAGCAACTGGCGAAAAATCTTTACCTGTCATCCGAACGATCCCTTTTACGAAAAGCGCGGGAAGCACTGATTACACGCTCACTCGAACGACACTTGACGAAGAAGCGCATTCTCGAACTGTACCTCAACGTGGCGGAATGGGGAAAGGGCGTCTATGGGGCGGAGGCCGCGGCCCGTCATCACTTTCGAAAATCTTCACGCGACCTGACGGCCGACGAAGCCGCCTGGCTGGCCGCGATCCTACCGTCGCCGCGCCGATACGATCCTCTGCGAAAAACGACCTTCCTGACCCACCGCCATGACCGCATTCGAAGATGGATCGACCGGCATCCCAAGCCCGCTACACCAATCACCGATGAGTAGGACTCGCAGGGATCGTTACTCTGGATCCTCGGGAGAGTCGCCAACCTGGCCGTACTCCTGCTCGCCGAAGATGGCCGATTCGTGGGTGTAGTGTTTGAATTCGAGCAGGTTGTGGGACGGGTCTTCAAGAAAAAACGTGCGATGCTCAATGCGCGTGCCGGGAAATCGAACCCTAGGTTGTTGATAAAACGTCAGCCCCTGGGCATGGGCCTGATCGGCCAGCGCCTGCCATTCTTGTTGCGAAAGAAAGACCAGGCCAAAATGACGCGGGTAGATGCCCTTCTGTTTCGAGGGTTGATCCGGCACGACGTGCGCGACAAGCTGATGACCGGCTAGGCCTAGCGTGATGGCCTGTTTCGACCGACGCCCGACCGTACAACCAAGACCGCCCACGTAGAAGCGAAGCGTGGCTTCCACCTCGTGAATCGGGAAGGCGAGATGAAACAAACGGTGACTCATTGAAACCTGTCCCTTACGATCAATTTTCCCCTCCCGTCCCACCATCCAGCCATCATGTGAGGAGTAGAATGCCGAATAGCGAATCGCCTGTCAGGAGTAAGGACCAGACATCCGGCAGATCCGTCGATTCGAGTGACCAGCCTGTGCAACACAAGTCGGGCCGCCATGGCAGGCCTCTTCCCATGCCCTAACTGCTCGCAAATCTCTTTGGCCACCGCCAGACGCACGATGCTCTCGCCCCATCCCGTCATCGAGACCGCGCCGCTTTCGTTATCAGCATACACCCCGCAACCGATAATCGGCGTGTCCCCCACGCGCCCGGGTAGCATGAAATCAATGCCGCCGGTCGACGCTCCGGCAGCAACGGTGCCCGTTTGATCCAGGGCAACGGCTCCCACCGTTCCGTGACGTTCTCCGGTCTCCGAGGCTTTTCGGAGCACCGATTCCAGAGAGAATCGACGCGGCCTTCTCGCGGGCCGCTGGCGCTCAAGCTTGAAGTGACGGGCGAGGCGCCCGCCCGGCGGGCCGACAAGCAACACATGCGGCGTGCGCTCCATGACCAAGCGCGCGGCAGTAATCGGATGGATGACCCTTTCGATAGAGGCAACCGCGCCTGCGCGAAGCCGATACCCCTCCATGATGGAGGCGTCCATGCGACGCATGTCATCGCGCTGCAGCTTGGCCCCATTCCCGGCATTGAAGAGTCCACTGCGCTCGAGCACGCGGATGGATTGTTCGACGGCAAGAAGCGCCGAGCTCCCTTGAGCGAGCCAGGAGTAGCCGACCTGCAACGCAGCTCGTAGGCACGCCGACTGTGGGACGGTCATCGACCGAAGGCCGGCACCACCGTGAACGAGGATGATGGGACGAATCGAGTTCAATTCAAGAGGAGATCCCGAGTTTTCCGATAGGCATGATTTTGCATGCGCTCCAGATCCGACCGCACAAACCCCAGCGCTGTCACACAAAGTTCAAAATTTTCCGATAATTTCTGAAACAAGGGCAAACTGGTTTCCTCATCATCACGTCCGATCTGTGCCACAATTCCGTACGACCGTTTACCCGTCTTTACATAATCGACGAGGAAATCCTTGTGATAAATGCGCCCGACCGTCTTAAGCCGCCGGAGATATTCGGGAAACAACCCTGCCATAAAGAGCGTGAAGTCCCCGATATGGCGATGAACATCCCGCTCGTGATCCAGCGATTGCGCTTCGAGCAGGACCTCTGATTCAAACAACAAATCAACGACCGTATCGATCGGTTGATTCTGCCGGTTTCTGATCTTGTAGAGCTGATCCGTATGGGTAAAATCGACCAATAAGTCAGAGAGGTACGCTGTAACCTTGGCGTCGGGCCAGCCGAGATGTTCGGTAAAGCTCTTCTCCGTCAGTGCGCCGAAGAGTTGCCGAAGCGGATGACGTGGAGGAACTTGGGTACCCATCGCCACCTCCTGCGAGCCTTGATGACTCCTGAGCTCAGTATACCAAATCCCGACCTCAATCCGAGATTCCACTCGTGTGAATGGTATCGGAGATGCCCGGCTCGAGCTTGAGCCGGACTAGCGTCCCTGCCGACTGTCCACCACGACAGTCACAGGGCCGTCGTTCACCAAGGCCACCTGCATACGAGTCGCAAAAACTCCCGTTTCGACCGTCGTCCCACCTTCACATAACCCTTGTGCGACCTGTTCGTACAGCCGCTTGGCCAGGTCATGGGGAGCAGCTTCATCGAAACTCGGCCGACGCCCATTCGAAATGCGTCCCAGCAACGTGAACTGAGAGACCAAGAGCACGGCGCCACCCACATCCATGAGCGAGCGGTTCATCTTGCCATGATCATCCGAGAAAATGCGGAGATCTCTGATCTTGCCGACCACAAAACGCACGTCCGAGTCCTGATCACCGCTGGCAACACCAACCAGAACCATCAAACCGCTTTGGATCTGTCCAACGATAGCGCCGTCCACCGTCACCGACGCTTCAATCACCCGTTGAAGAATCGCCTTCATCGCGCGGCATCACCCTCGGAGTAACTGAGCCAGCGTTCCTTCGAGAGACAGCAATTTCCGTTTCATGGAAAGCCCTCCGGAGAATCCTCCGAGTGAGGCATCGTGCGCGACAATCCGATGACAAGGAATCACGATCGGCAGTGGATTGGCCCCGACCGCGTTGCCGACCGCGCGGGCATAGTGCGGCCCACCCACCCGCGCTGCGATCCACCGATAGGAGCGGAGCTTGCCGTACGGTACCCGTTGTAACGTCCGCCATACCTGCCGTTGGAACGACGTGCCTTGCGAAAGATCGAGCGGCATATCAAACGCGTCCCGTCTCCCCGCGAGATAATCGAGCAGCTGACTTCGAACAGACTCCAGTTGTGGAGAATCCCCTTGTTGCCATGGACCATTCCCCTGCTTGGTGAGATAGGACTCGACGGCTCGTTTCGACCGTTTCGGCAGCACAATGGCTCGAATCCCTTTCGACGACTCGGCAACTCCCATCCACCCCCAAGGCGATTGAAAGATCATCGCACGCTCCATGCTTGGCCCTCGCTATCTTTCCGATCTGCCGAGCTTTCTTTGCACCATGCCCCAGACAACACCGAGTTCATCCGACCGAAACCATACGTGCACAACAAGATATCCCCCGACACTTAGTCCAAGTGCTACTGCAAGCAGTGCAGATTTTTCGATCCACTCGGCTGGGTGCGTCCATAGCTCGGCACCGGCCACCCACCAACAAGCCAATGCAATCGGGACACAGCCGACCAGCACTCGGCCGGCCGAGCGAACGACCGAGTTCCACTCGACGCCGCCTAGTCGCCTATTCAACACGACCACAAGAATTCCGCCGTTGACCATCGCAGCCAGGGCCGTGGCGAGAGCCAGTCCAGCCGCCCCAAGAGGTGCCATTAAAGCCAACGAAAACAGAATATTCGCGACCACTGCGACCGCCGCTGAAATCGCCGGCGTCGTCGTGTCCTTCATGGAATAGAACGCCGATACGATAATGCGAACTCCGCCGAATGCCCAGAGGCCCAAGGCATAGCACAGAACTGCAAAGGCCGTCTCGGCCGTATCGTGCGCCGTAAACGTTCCGTGCTCGAAGAAGAGATGCACGATCGGTGTGCGCAATAAGATCAACCCTACCATGGCCGGGAGAATGATGAAGAGAATCATCCGCAAGCCGAATCCGAGCGTTGTGCGCAGTTCATCCAGTGCCCCTCGTGCCGCTTGTGCAGACAGAGTCGGCAAAATAGCCGTGGCGAGTGCCACGCCGAAAATCCCGAGAGGAAACTGGATCAGCCTCATCCCATAAAATAAATAGGTTGGGCCGCCGGCAAAGAACGACCCCAAAATCGTACTCACCGTGATATTGATTTGGGTCACGGACAGGCCCAGGAGCGAGGGGATCATCAACCGACCGACCTTCCGCACGCCGGGATGGCCTGGATGGAATTTGAATCCGAAGAGCATCCCGCGAGACTTGAGCCCCGGCAACTGCATGGCAAACTGGGCTGCGCCCCCTGCGACGACACCGATGGCGACGCCGAGGATAGGCTCCGGCATGGTCGGCGCAAGAAAGATCGCGCATCCGATGATGAAGATATTGAAAAACACCGGAGAAAACGCGGGAGCTGCAAAGGCTCGCAGGGAATTCAAGACCCCCATGGCCAAGGCGGCGAGACTAATGAAAATGAGGTAAGGGAACATGACTCGTGTGAGCACGACGGTCAAAGCCATTTTCCCCGGATCAGCATGAAACCCCCAACCGATGAGCCACGCAATCCATGGAGCCCCAAGAACTCCGATCAATGTGACCCCCGTCACGATCGTCAGCAACGTCGTGAAGGCCGCGCTCGCCAGCTCCCAGGCATCTCGCTTCGACTTGAGTGTGTGATACTCGGTAAAGACCGGAATGAAGGCGGCGGACATCGACCCTTCGGCAAAGAGTTCGCGCAGGAGATTCGGAATCCGATAGGCGACAAAAAAGGCATCAGCAGCCGGCGTGGCACCGAAGAGCCTGGCCAGGACCATGTCGCGGATGAATCCAAGTATGCGACTTGAAAATGTGGCGGCACCGATCATCCCAGCCGCTTTGACAACTGATTGATTCTCATCCTGGAGCTTAGCAGGGGTACCTGTCGGGACGGTGGGTTCGGGCATGGACTGGATTCTAGCGGAATGACGGGAAGGCGTCTATGGAGTCAGGGACTTGCAGGGAGACGAGTTTCTGCGCATCGAGTGATTCGCCTGCCACTGAAGGCACAACCATATGGTGGTCAACTCCTGGCGTGTGTTGAAACAGCGCCAGGAGCTTTTAATAGGGCCGGTTACGCCGCGAGTCGAATCTGGGGACGAGTAGAGGTCGTTTCGACGTACGGTTCCACCTCGCGTAACCTCTCGGCCTTGGCTTGTGGTTTCATCTCCAGCGTGCCGTTAAACACGACGCCTTCCTCCATCGATAGTACGGGAGTCGTAAGGCTGCCTTGCACAACGGCTGGAGCACAGAGCACGATCTGCTTCGTCGCTTGAATATCTCCCGTGATATTTCCATGACAGACTACGGTTCCGGCCGTCACCTTGGCTTTCAGCACCGCCTCTGGCCCCACGAGCAAACCGCCGTCCGTATGGATTTCCCCGTCCAGCGATCCGTCGATCCGAACGGTTCCGGAATACGTGATCACGCCTTTGAACTCAACATCCTTCCCGACGAAGGCCACCTCATCAGGAAGAGACAGGCTATTCTTTGACGAACCACGCCTATCCTCTACCCACCGTTCTCGCTCTCTATCTCGTTCCCGATCACGCTCTCGTTCTTCTTCACCCCCTACCGCTTCGTCTTGCTTCCACATAGCGAGACTCCCTCCTTGTCCGTATTGGTCCAACCTAGCCGAACGATCACGCCGAGTCTCTTATCTATCGGTTGGACCTGGTTATTTATTGAGTACCGTGGGACTGGAAGAAGAAACTTTACGGCTCCTGGACTAATTCATTCGATAATTCATTGGGATTTTCGCCCGGGCGACCCGGGCGGACTTCAGCAAGCAGCGCGCCGCATACCTGAATACTCTCACATAACCCGCCAACAATATCGCCTGACCTCAGCCGACCGACTGCCGCCTCAACGACCGAGGACCACCGCTCGGCCGAAACTCGCTGAGACAAGGGTCGATCCGCCAACACGTAAATCTGATGCTCCAAAAGCGACACCATGATTAATACCCCGTTTCGATCACGAGTCTGATCAACCGCCTGCTCCACAAACGCATGTTCAGCTCTGAGCTTCACTTTGTGGAGCATCCGATCCGTCGATGTCAACAGGCGAATGAACGGGACCTGAGTCCCAAGCCACGCCCCCGCGCCATAGGCCGATAGAGTCGTCAGGATCAGCCATGCCGCGTTGGACGGATGCCATCCCCAAGGAAGCCACCGGATCTCGGTGGTCAGCATGATCGTCAGCGCCGACAGTGCAACAAGCAGTCCGGTTCGATATTGAGTATCTCGATAGAGTCCGGAGCGGTTCACGATCATGGGAACGATCTCGGCGCTGGTCCATTGCTCCGCCGCGTGTACGGCTCGGCTGATCCGTTCACGTTCCTCGTCCGTGAGTTTCAATTTCTTACCAGTTTCCACTGGCTCCCCCTCCCCCGAAACTGCCGCCTCCTCCGCCGAATCCGCCACTGCCTCCAAACGACCCTCCACCCCATCCACCGCCACGGCTACTGTACCAAATGCAATCTTCCATCCCTCGATACTGGGTAGTTCTTCCCCCGGCACTCGCTGCGCCGATGGCCAGCAATAGAAGAAATGTCACACCGCTTGCCATGAGCGCCGGCAGAAGCCAAGGGGCGAGTAGCGTCGAAATCCCTGCACCGACCACCGGCCCGACGAATTTATGGACGTTCATGAAGATGAGCCCGACGACTACTCCCACCATGACCGCCACGATAACCTGCCCCACAAGATCGTCGTCGTGCTGAGAGGTCGGCCGTTCCGATGCCTGGTAGGTTCCTTCAATGGTTTTCAAGATGGCACTGACCCCGTCCGCAACCCCACCTGGCATATCACCGGCGCGGAAGCGAGGGACTATCTCATTTCTGATAATCTGCGCCGATCGGGCATCGGTCAACAACCCTTCCAACCCATACCCGACTTCGATTCGAACTTTGCGTTCCCCAATCGCCACCAACAACAGGACGCCGTTATCCGTGCCCTTCTGACCGAGCTTCCAGGTCGTGGCCACTCGATGAGAGAATTCTTCGATCGAATCGCCTTCCAGCGAAGGAACGATCAAGACAGCCGCTTGGTTGCTTGATTGAGTCTCATGCGCCGCCAGTCGAGCCTCCAAGGACTCGACCGTGGACTTCGGTAGGATGTGAGCACGATCGACAACCCGCCCGGTCAACTGAGGCACATCGAGGGCAACGGCCGGGATGGCTGACGAGAACGTAGCGCCCGTCAGACAACAGCAGAAAACAAGGCGGGTGATTCCACGTCGTGTCAACTTGTCCTCGGCCTCACCGTCGATTCAAAACTTCACCTCAGGCGGCTTGGCCGCAGCATTCTCATCGGCCACTGTAAAGTTGGGCCGCTCTTCCAAATGTAGCAGGAACTTGGCCGTGAGGTTGGTTGGGAAATATCGGACCATCTTGTTGTACTCTGCAACCCGATCGATATATCGCTTCCGGGCCACCGTAATCCGATTTTCTGTTCCTTCCAGCTGACTTTGGAGATCTCTGAAGTTTTGATCGGCCTTGAGGTTCGGATAGTTTTCGGCGATCGCGATCAGTCGCCCCAATGCCGACGTCAGACCAGCTTGAGCTTGCTGAAAGACATCAAATGCTGCAGGATCTTTCAGCACCTCCGGCGTCACTTGAATGCCCGTGGCCTTGGCTCGGGCGTTCACGACTCCTTCAAGAGTCTCCTTCTCGTGAGCGGCGTACCCTTTGACGGTCGCGACAAGATTGGGGATTAGATCCGCTCGACGCTGGTACTGATTGATCACCTCACTCCACGCTGCTTTGGTATCCTCGTCTAATCCTTGCAAATCGTTGTACCCACAACCCGACACGGGCACGAGACTGATCATGGCAATGCCGATTGCCGTCGTTTTCCACGAAGTACGCTTCATCGTTCCCTCCTTGAACCCTGCCAAATGCGGTGCTGTGCCATCGCACAATCATGCTACCATGGGGATAATCATTTAGAGAATCCATGATTTACTCGGCATGATGACCGAGGTAGCCACCCATGCATCTCCGCAGCTTGTTGCCTGAGGTCGCTTTTGATAGGATACGCAAGTTTCGTCAAGCGACTTTCACATGAAAATTGCCACCTTCAACGTCAATTCCTTGCGTAAGCGTCTGCCCATCGTGCTCCAATGGCTCGATCGACACAAGCCGGACGTCCTATGCCTTCAAGAAACTAAAGTTCAAGACAGCGAGTTTCCATTGCTCGCCCTGGCTCCCAGCGGGTACGAAACGACCTTTCGAGGAATGAAATCTTATAATGGAGTGGCGATTCTCAGCCGCGAAAAACCGGAAGCAGTCTTGTATGGATTCGACGATGGGGGAGACCCGGACGACTCTCGCCTACTCCGGGTCGTCATCAAGGGAATTCCGATCGTCAACACCTATGTCCCTCAGGGCTTCGAGCTCGATTCGCCCAAATACACCTACAAGCTCGCCTGGTACGAGCGGTTACGCCGTTACTTTGACACCCATCTTTCCCCTCAAACTCCGGCCATTTGGTGCGGCGATATGAATGTCGCTCCACGACCGATGGACGTTCATAGTCCGGAGAAACATCTCAATCACGTCTGCTACCATGAAGCGGCCCGGAAAGCCTATGAGCAAACGGTGGCCTGGGGGTTCGAAGATGTCTTCGTAAAACTCTATCCGACACGCCAGCAATACACGTTTTGGGACTACCGTGCGCCAAGTTCACTAGCAGCCAACAAAGGGTGGCGGATCGACCACATGATGGCGACGGCACCGCTCGCGGAGAAGTGCGTTCAGGCGGATGTGGACGTCGAGCCGCGGCGAGCGAAAGAGCCATCAGATCACACATTTCTCTGGGCAGAGTTTTCGGTCTGACCGCACACGCGACGTCCACTCCATCCGAGAAGAGCGACCCGACAACTCGGTGCCAGATGGGAGGAGCGCTCGCTTCCTAGGCAGCCTTGGCCCGCACATGAGTGCTGCGATTCTGCTCGATCAACGGATCAATGATCAGACCACAATTGAGGCAACGAAGGACGATGGTATTGGACGATACCGCCGGTTGACGCTCTTGAATCATCAAACCCTTGCATTTTCGACAGGTCATGGTACTCCTCCTACTGCTAAGATCGACAATGGCACTGATGTAACATCGCGACATTAACTTCGCGTTAACAGGCAGTTAAAAATCTCTCATGTTCTTCCCGTCGCTCTGCACTCAGCACCCATGAGGGATAAGCACTTGCGTCCTCTTGTCGCTCATTCGGCTACCTTCCCGTTACCAGCGGCGCATCTGTTCAGAAAGCAGGTTGCGGAATGAGTGAAGACATCGTCTCGGTCGCCGTTGTGGGAGCCGGCGCGGCAGGACTGACGGCAGCCATCGCTGCGGCGGATACCAAGGCGACGTTGCTGGGACCTGTGGCGGTACTGGACGGAGCGAAGCAGCTAGGCGCCAAGATTCTTGTATCGGGTGGCGGCCGTTGCAACGTCACGCATGACGACGTCACGCCGAAGGACTTTTTTGGAAATCGCAACATCATCCGCAATGTTCTGGCGGCGTTTTCGGTTCAACACACCATTGCGTGGTTTGCATCGTTAGGCGTCGCGCTGAAGCACGAGCCGAGCGGCAAACTGTTTCCCACCACCGACAACGCGCGGACGGTGCTCAACGCGCTGCTCGATCGTTCCCGGCATGCCGGGGTCACAATATGTCCGGATCATCGGGTGTTCGAGATCTCACGGTCGGGTTCAGGATACCGGCTACGTCACAACCGTGGCTCGATGCATGCGGCTCGCGTCATCCTTGCCACCGGCGGTCGGTCGTTGCCGAGAACCGGGAGCGATGGGTTCGGCTATCGGCTGGTTCGCAACCTCGGCCATCGCGTGACTCCGACCGTACCGGCGTTAGTCCCACTCGTGCTGGAACAGTCCATGTTTCACGCGGCGCTCTCGGGCCTCTCGCATGAGGTGGAGCTGACCACCGTGGTGGAGGGGCGAGAAGTCGACCGACGCGCGGGGAGTCTGCTCTGGACTCATTTCGGCATCAGCGGTCCCGTCGCCATGGACGTCAGCCGTTTCTGGACCCTGGCGACGCACCAAGGTATGCGCGTGGACCTCTACGCGAACTTCGCCACGAGTCGAACTCCTGACGAGGTGAAGGCTTGGTGGCTCGCTCAAACGGCTGAATACCCGAAACGTTCCCTGGTAAGAAGCCTGACACTGCTGGCCCCAGAACGATTTGCGCATTCCCTCTGTTTGTATTGTTCTTGTGACCCACGGCAGGCGATAGCTCAGGTCTCACGCATTGACCGAAATCGATTACTCGACGCGCTCATCAGATTTCGATTTCCCGTTGAACGAGACCGAGGATGGAACTTTGCAGAAGTCACAGCCGGCGGCGTGCCGTTGGAGGAAATCAACTACCGCACCATGGAATCAAAGGTAGTTCCCGGGCTGTATCTGACCGGGGAATTGCTCGATTGTGACGGTCGTATCGGAGGATTCAATTTTCAATGGGCGTGGTCGACGGGGTGGCTCGCCGGACGAGCTGCCGCGGGAAGTCTTCTTACTCGGAGCACGCCATCGCCCGACTTATGATGGATCCGTTACGGCTATCCTCGGATGAGGCTCAGGCAATCCATGCTCAACGATCACCATACGCCCGCTTCTGCTTCCGAACAGGCCTTGGCTTTCGGAAGGATTTGATGGTTCATTCCTCCTTCCTTCACGTCCGGTTCATCGGGAGACAACAGGGTGACCTGGATCTGTTCATCGCTGGGAACGTCGCCATCGGTCCGCAAGACTCCCTCGCGGTTTAAGATCTTGACCGCGTTCGTCCGCGAAACGATCGGCGGATACTGCCTGAATTGATCGGCCGAGACATAAGGGACTTGAATCGTAACCGGTCGTTTCTTGACATAGATGAAATCCAGCAAGCTGTCGTCGATGGGAGTTTTCAGACTAACCACCACTGAACTCTCGGCTGGAAAGGTCTCCATCGAGATCACATAGAGCGGCCGTGTATCGGATGGCGTCTCGTGATTTCCTGCGGCTCCCAGCTCCGGGGCAGTCGCGATTCTCGTCGCCGCATTGATGGCAGGGGAGCGAACCCCGACTCGTAGATTGGCAATGGCGCGATCGGACGCATTCTCCAGCAACAGTTTGATCACTACCCACGCCTGTGAAGCAGGCGCGGTGGCATGCCCGCTCAGCCCGGATTGCTCGGTACGGTGAATGCTGCAGCTGGATACGAGGTTGCGCTTCTCAAAGAAATACAGTGTGTTCATCCCTTGCGGTTGCGCGGCTCGCTCATACGTGTAAAAGGCAACCCCAACCTTAATCATCGTCGGCCTAAACCAGGCTACGACTGTGGGGAGCACGAAGGGCACGAAGGCGGCAAACAAGCCGACAATCACAATCTTGTTGAAGACGCTTTGCCCCCAGAACCAATTCCAGCCCCTCTTTAGCATGCCCATGGACTCCTCATCGCGGATCCGATCTTCCTCGCCTCGTAAGAATGCGCCCTTCTAGGACATTTGCGACGACCTGCAGAAGGTCGAGCCGAATTATGGATTCCCCGCCTGAAGCTGGACTGCGCTTACGCCATACGGACTGGTGAAGGCCACCACCTTATCCCCCGGTTTGAACTGGGCTCCGAGCTGTGTCTGTTGCGTGAGTTTCAAAATATGGAGTCCTCCTTTGTCATCTCGAATGATCATTGTTCCAGGAATACCGATCGTAACCGTGACCACGACCCCTTGAATTGGGGCCGATGTTGATGGACTAGCGAAATTAGGCAGACCGACGACCAGGAGAATGAGAAAGGCGAGACCGCATAGCCTGTGTCGTACGAATCGCCTCATGGCAAGAGTTCCTCTTCTCCTGTGGGAAAGATCATTCCCCACTCCAAGCAACATGGTCATGAAATGGGCCTCGGGGAGCGGGCGTACGCATACGATTCTACCAAGATAGTCATCGGTTATGCACCGTGCCGAGTTATGAAACTGTCGTGTGACTTCCTTTGGAATTATGCGACCGGTCCTCAGGCCTCGGATACACCTTGACCAGAGTCACCATCAACCGTCATGTTTAAAGCACTTCGGATCAGACGGGCTTATGCTGGAACAAGACAGAGAACAAGCTCACAGTACAGAACGGAAGATTTCCTTACGCTGGAAGGTGCTCCAGGTCTTAGGCAGCATCCTGATAACGCTGGGTCTCTTTATCGACTGGTCTCCTTCACAGGACGCCGATCTGCCGGATACAGCCTCATTTTTCCTCATCATTGGCGCACTCATTATGAGCGCAGGGCTTTTGCTTGCACTTCGGCGGGAGTAGTGTTGCGCATTCGGCACCTCTCCACGAAAGTCTTAGATCCTGGAGCTGCCAAACGACCATTAGAAGTCTAGAAGTCTTCAAACAATCGCAGCTGATTCGGACGCCCCGCACCACTCATCCAAGCCTGAGCTTTTGGCTCTTTTGGGGTCTTGATAGCAGGGAGACCATCCGCCAGCAGAGCTTGCGCGGAGAGCCATGTGCCGATCAGGTCGAAGTGAGCCAGATCCTTCTCTCGAAGATTCAGGCTCCATTCTGAAACAGCTCTTCTCCTCGTTCCTACAAGCCGTCCCAAGTACCGCAACTGGAAGAACCATTCTCCGGACAAGCTGGTACCGACTCGGTGAACGACGGCAATTATCCCCATGTGGTCGCCGCTTGTTTGCCTGAGATAGACGCCAAGCACAATGTTTTCACGATTCACCATGGTAACCAATGGTTACCTTTCAAATGGCCTGAGGTCAATCTAGCTTATTACAGTAAGGCCTTTCACTGAATACTCCTCATGACTTTTCCCTCCTATAAGGTTGCGTCTGCTCCTTGATTGCCCTGCCCCATACTACTCTCGCCTTCCTCCGGTGACCTAGTCCACGGCTTAAGTTGCTCCTCTTACCTACCGATACAGAACGGTAATTTCTGTTTTTTCCTGTGCCATGCAAATATCAAGCGGATTACTGGACCACTTATGAACACCTCATCAAAGATATCTGCCTCTGAAGTGAACCGCGCTGGACTCATCCCAACGAAACCCATCGATCTTCGAATCGGCATGTACGTAGATCTGAATTGTTCTTGGTTTAAACATCCGTTTGCCAGCAAGACCTTCAAAATTACGTCTGAGAAAGAATTAGCTATCATCCGCGGGCTCAGACTGAGCTCGGTACTTGTCGACCCCGCCTTGTCCGATAGTGCAAAGCCGGAACAAACCTCCTCCAATTCATCAGATAGAGAACAAACGGTGGTGCCGAATCTTCCTAACAAGCCTTCGCAGGATACCGGAGCCTCCCATAATGCCCCTCCTTCTCCGATGATCATTCAGTACCAGGAAAGTCTTCAGCAAGCCGATGCACTCTACAAACAAACTCTCGCTGAAAGCGCGAGAGCGCTCGACGATATCAGGAACGGATCTGAGGCCGGCCTTTCCGCAGCGAAGCAGATGGTGAATGGTTTGACGGAATTGTTGGCCAATGACGCAGCCTCAAGCGCCATGGGAAGCTTGTTAGGCACTCAGGAGTTGGATGACATTAGCGTCCTTCATGCGATGAACGTCGCGGTGCTGTCCATGCTCGTCGGGCGGCAGTTTGATCTGGGTCCTGAAACCATGCACGCTCTCGGAATCGCCGGCTTCCTGCACGATATCGGAGATCGCGAGATCCCATCCGATCTCCGCCACAAAGCCTGGGACAGCTTGCAGCTCGACGAGAGAGAGATCGTGCAACCCCATGTCGACCTTGGTCTTCACAGCCTCGCCCGGTTTCCCGGCATCCCTGATGAAGTCACGGACATCATCCGCCATCACCACGAACGGATCGATGGATCCGGTTATCCTTCTCAGCTGAAAGGCAATCAACTTTCGCTCCCATCGAAAATTCTTATGGTGGTGGATGAATATGAAACCCTCGTGAACTCCTCGGATATTCGCAACACGATGACCCCCACGGAAACTTTGTCCAAGTTATACATGAACGCAAAAACCAAGTTCTCGGAAGAAGTCGTCGTCGGACTTATCCAAACGCTGAGCGTGTACCCACCAGGAACGGTTGTGGCACTGAACGATCATTCGATTGGATTGGTTGTCAGCATCAACCTGCATTCACGCATGCGTCCCCTCATTGTCTTGTACGACCCTGCCATCGACCGAGCAAACCCGAATATTGCCGACCTCAGCAAAAACCCCACCCTGTCGATCGCCAAGAGCATTCCGAGGAGTGACCTCCCTGAAGAAGCGTCCGACTACCTGAATCTGACACGTTGGACTGGGTTCTTTATCAGTTCTTCCTTGAAAGCATTAGAGGAAGAACGGGCTGCATAGACAATCGGTCGGCTTGTCCCCCATGCAAGCAGCCAGACAAATACCCCCACATCGACCGTCTGAAGAAGTAACGTGAGGCATCTCAACAAGTGGACACGCCTCTGAATCTGCATTCCTCAAATAGCAGTCAGTCTCTCACTCGGCTCACTTCCTTTCTCTATTGGCCTGATTTACACACACCTCTGCATACGCGTGCCCTGCTCGCCCAGGCGGGGTACTTTCCTCCAACGTAGGATGGCGCTCCACAGGGTTTGCAAGCTACTTTATGACCTTGTCGAGCATCGAAGTGGTCTTCCCATAAATGGAGGTGCGGTATGAGACTTTTCTTGGTCGGCTGCATCCTGATTTTCGGTGCCGGAGTCTTGGGCTGTGCCAAGCGACCCTATGTGGTTTGTCGTGGCGAGGTGTACTGTACGGCTCCCTTGACTCACGACGAAGCGATGCACGCAGCGCAACTCAAAAAAGCCTGGGAAGACGCTTCGTTATACGTCCGCCCCGGTCAATAGGAAAAGCCAGGGAGCATCGAAGTATTGCTATCGGGTCGGCACCGATTAAGACGATTCGGCTGAAGACGCAGGCTGAGGTCGTGGTCTAAAAGTGAGGCCTATCTGGCCCCACTCATGTGAAGATGAGGCGTTTTCCCACGGCGCGGAAGGGATAGTTTCTAGTGCCCTTTGCCTACAATTGCTCATGAGCTTGCCCCTTATTCCCCTCGTAGAGCGGAAGGAATTCCTTTCAGGCGCAACCAGCGGCTCCCGTGCCGTCGCGTTGAAACCCATCATCTAGAGCGGTTTGTTTTGCATAGACTGCGACCTGAATCCGGTGGTTATTGCCTTTTCTTATCATTGGTCGAGAAACTGGGTGTCCAGAGCCGATTCCAATCCTGCTCAGCTCAATTCCCCACCTCCCCGCTCGGAACACTGACTGCAAAAGCCTTCAGCGCCTACAGCTTGGCAGTGGAACGTCTCCTGCATCGCTCCGACACACGGTCCGTGCGTGTAACAGGATCTACCGCCGCCGTACAGACTCAACGCGTTGTCATTGAGCTGTCACAACGCTCAATGACGTCCGATTGCCAGTCACACTGTACTGATCAGGAGAATGCATGAAGATCGCACAGATTGCCCCGTTATGGGAAAGCGTACCACCGCAGCGTTATGGAGGCACGGAGCGGATCGTCTCCTACATCACGGAGGAATTGGTTCGTCAGGGCCACGATGTGACTTTGTTCGCCAGCGGTGACTCGGTGACCACGGCGCGGTTGAAAGCAGTTTGCCCCCAGGCACTGCGCCTGAATAATGGAATCTTCAACCGCGATGCCCCGCAGATGTTGTTACAAGAATGGGCATTCGGAGACATGGCGAAAGAATTCGATCTGATCCATTCGCACTTGGATTTCCTTGGATTCTCGACGGCGCGACGGTGTGGGACGCCGGTGGTGACCACCTTACACGGGCGGCTCGACCTCCCGGAGCTCGTACCAGTTTTTCATGAATTTGCCGAAATGCCGTTGGTCTCGATCTCCGAGTCCCAGCGCCACCCGCTTCCCTGGTCGAACTGGGTGGGGACCGTGCACCACGGCTTGCCGGACCTCTATCGCCCGCATTACGAACCAGGCCGATACCTGGCGTATCTCGGACGAATCTCTCCGGAAAAGCGCCCGGATCATGCCATCACCCTCGCCAAACGCGTAGGGATTCCGCTCAAGATGGCAGCGAAGGTCGATCCAGCCGATGAGGCATACTTCCGGGCCGAGATCGAGCCGATGATGCGCCATCCCTTGATCGAGTTCGTGGGAGAAATCACGGATGACGAAAAGGATGAGTTTATCGGGAATGCAATGGCGTTGGTGTGTCCATATGATTGGCCTGAACCTTTCGGCATCGTGCTGATCGAGGCGCTGTCGTGCGCCACGCCGGTGCTTGCGTATCGCCGCGGGTCGATCCCCGAAATTATCGAGTCCGGAGTCACCGGATTTGTCTGTGAGACTCTCGATGAGATGATCGCGTCGGTGTCCGACTTGGGAATGATCGATCGTCGTGCCTGCCGCGAGTCATTTGACCGCCGTTTCACCGCAGAACGGATGGTGGGCGACTATTTGAAGATTTACGAGGACATGGCACGCGAGAACCCTATCGTCTCCTCCTCTCACTTACGCACAGACGCATGAGGTTCCATGCCTCTGCCGATGACCATAAGGAAGGAGTGAAGCCTTCACCAGTCAAACCAGTCGTCACCGGCTAGAATCATGCCACTTGCCACATCAACACGAGTCAACTCAGCTTTAGTTTTCTCCTGCGTATTACTACGGTCTGAAAGTCTCGGCCACCCTGCCTTTAACCTGTAGTTGTGGCGCAGCTTCTCATCCCTCACGGTGAAGGTATGATACAGGCTCGGGGTCGATTCTTCCGTGATGACACATCCGGGAAACTTGCTCTTGAGATAGGCTCGAATGACAGCAAGGTTCTTCTTAATAAATTGCTGCTCTGTCATGAGCTCTAAGGTCGTGTCACTTTGTAGCATGCGGCTATGCCGAGCAAAAGGAACGCATTACGGTATGGCGTCGAAGATCTATGGTCAAGGTCATCGGCGCCATCATCGCATGATCGATGGTGCTAAGCAAGCCGAACCACTTTTACATCTTCAGCGAGACCACGGAAATTACGGGTGTTACTTGCGTATCGAACGAACAAGCATTAGGGTGGCTGGCCGGGGAAGAAGAGTGAGGAGAGCAGCGGGCTTCGAGGTACCCTTGAGTCGTTTGGCACAGTGGATGAGGGGGTATGGGGTGGATGACGGGTTTCGAATTGAACCGGACGCATCGCTACATCAACAAGATCAAAGACTTAGCTCTGCAAATCACGGCAAAACCGGGCAAAACATTCGCAAATCTGCAACCGGTTGCAACCAGGAATCGGACGCTCAAGACTCGTCTCCATCCAACACGGGGGATGAGTCATAAGCACTCGTCTCGCCCTTCCCTGTCGTCGTCGCACTATCGCCTGTCTGTTAGGCTTCGCGCCACGGTACGGCGCGGGGGCTTTCCTAAAAAGTCGCTGACCTCCTCACTGTGCCCTTCACCGTCCTGCGACTCCTGACACCACTCAAGATGTCCTATGAAGCGGTGAAGAAACGAGCGGAACCGTACACGAAGGTTGTAGAAGAGCTTCCGAAGATGCGTCGAGCCACCGTGGACCTGGTGAACAAATCGGTGGGAGAGAAGCGAAAGGCGTATGTCTTAGTCAACAACCGCAGCGGAGGGAATGCTCCTTTGACGATTCAAAGTTTACGGAATTCCTTACAGGCCACAGAGACGTGAGCGTCCCCTATTTCTATTTGTGCTGTCCTGACCGCCGCAAGTGGACCGTCCAATACCAGAAGATAGCATCCTGATCTCCTCGTGAAACTTGCGCCGCGCGTCATCACCGCCCCAGCGCAACATCCTTGCCCCCGGTTTGAAATGCTCTCCCATAATACGGACGCATAAAAAGAAGGCAACATGCTGGACACACCCGTAGGCGTGGGGACTCACACGCATGACTCGATTTGTGCACACGGTTACCCCCAGAACATGGGGATGAAGAGGTGAAACCTCCAGGCCTAGTGGGCTTGTTCCGCTCCATCATTGCCTCGTGTGCAGTAGCGGAGCCCTGTGCCGAATGGTACTCCCGTGATGATTGCACGCGCTATCACACGCCGCGCTGGTTGACAAGCAAATGAATTCATTCGAACGGAACCGTTCCGACGCGGATAGCCATAGACGACAGCTGACATCGACACTCAAATAGCACCGCTATTTCGTCAGTGCGTGTTCAATTCGGCGGTCGGGCACCAGCCACATGATGGCAACGAGAACGTAGAGAGCGCACGCGATCCAAGGTTGTGCAAAAGCAAAGGGAATCGCTGCCGCGTATGAGGCAAGAGACAGTTTGCCCTTCACATCTCTGCCGATCGATATCGCAAGAGTTGAGTCTCTTCCATGCCC
Organism: uncultured Nitrospira sp.; assembly: GCA_964435885.1. Lineage (GTDB taxonomy): Bacteria > Nitrospirota > Nitrospiria > Nitrospirales > Nitrospiraceae > Nitrospira_D. The sequence goes on from CAYTAS010000014.1 coordinate 39,084, forward strand.
GGCGATGAGTGTTCTAGTAAGGATGAAATAGGCGATTCCCGCGAAGAGCAATACCGTTCCGTACAGAGCCACTGGCCAGGGCGCAAAATGGTTCTCACCCATCCAGCCAGTGGTGAATGGGATTAAGGAAAGCCAGAATAAGAGATGGAGATTAGCCCACATAATTGCTCCATTGACGTATCGCGCCGTATGGATCAGGTGATGATGGTTGTTCCAGTAAATGCCGAGGTACACAAAGCTCAGGACATAGCTGAAGAAGACCGGAATCACGGGCTGCAAGGCCACAACTTCGGCTCCATGCGGCACCTTCATTTCCAACACCATGATGGTGATAATGATAGCCAGGACTCCATCACTAAACGCTTCTAAGCGTGTTTTACCCATCGTCTTCCATCGCTTTTGCTCGGATACCGACTGTGGCTGAGAACATACTCGTACTGATTAGAGCCGCTTTTCCTCAAGATCGTAGACATCAAACCACACATAGACAGGACGGTGGCTCGGCACGAACTTGGGAATATACTCTTCTAAGTACTGTTGAGCTTGGAGACTCATGTCGCTCAACCGTGTATCGCGCATCGCGTTGTTCCATTTCAACACTTCGTCATGATCCTTAACCTTAGATTGCTCAGCGATCCACCTCGCAAGCTCTTCATCGGTCGCTCCCGTCGCCACCACATCCTTAAATTGTTCGGGCGTGATGCCGGCGAACGAAAACCATTGACCAGCCAATGAACAGGGCCAGTAATTGTACTCCCCATTCATGCCCAGCAAATATGCACGGCATTTATCCACACAACGGGCTGCAATGACATAGCCACCCAGCTTTTCACGCGGACTCCTGGGATAGCCGGTTCGAAGATCCTTGGCAAGCCTTTTAACTTTTTCGAGGTCTGTCTTCATGATGGTCTCCTTTCGTTATCTCAGTCGGGTCATCCGGTTTGACCTCACCAGACTGATGTATCGTCCACAATGGTTCATACATTCCTGCTACCACCCCAATCGGTTGAATCAGCCATCGCCAGGCCGTATGGATCGACGGCGTACAGCAGCTCCACAGGCTCTCTCCTTAAAACCGAAACGTGACCCACGTCGTGGTGTAGTCGATATCCTTGCCGGATCCCGAGTCCCGCACGAACTTCCCCGCGAAGAAGTGGGTATAGTTGGCGATCAGTAGCATGTGACGACTTAGTTCCCACGCAATTTCCGCTTGTACTTCGCTCCCAACATAGGTCGCCTTGCTCGCGCCTGGGCTGAGAAACTGTTCTCCTGCCGCGTTGTACACGCCATCGTTGATGCTCTGCCGCCAGAAGAAGTCAACCTTGGTCGTTGCGCGAAGCTTTTCGGTCAGTTGGAAGTCGATGGAGGGATGCATGTTGATCAGGTTCACCGGGCCGAGTAATCCGATCAATCCAAAGTAGTGGGCTTTCGGGTACAGCGGATTGAATGATTCGACGTTCTGATCCCCCTGGCGTCGATCACCACTCATGACGTCGATCTGGAAATGTGGCCTGGGGTGGAACGGCAGAGATGTCATGTGATAGCCGCCATCGAACGCGATCCGCCAGGCCTGAATGTCGCCGGTGCCGAATGAGCCCCACTGGAACGTGCCCTCAATGTCGTAGTCCCAGGAGCCGACGCGATCGAAGAGCCGGGCTCCGACCGTATGCCGCTGTTCACGCCCTGTGAGTTGATTGCGATCAACTCCCTCCTGATTTAACCCGAAGTAGTAGGCATTGATCCCGCCTGTACTGGCAGCGCTCAAAGCTTTCACGGCATGGAGTCCCCAGAAATGTGTCTTGGCATCGGTGACATCGTCAAACACGCCCGGCCTCGTGCGAACGGGGCGAGTCACGAATCCATCGATTCGCCAGCCTTCGCCTTCTCCAGTGAATCGGACACCATCAAATACGAGTCGGTCGTTCGGTGCCTCCCGAATCGCAACCAGACGGGTGGCGCCGTACGCCATTTCCTGCCGGCCCGGTCTGATGGTGAGAGTCATTTTTGGAGTCGGATCAACGGTGAGATCCACGAACGCCTGATGAAGCTCTAGGTGGTTTTCGTCCGTCGACCGTGGCGTGCTTTGCTCAAAATTGATGAACGCGCTCTTGAATTCGGTGAACAGCCGAACGTGACTACCGATATGGACGTCGCCGAAAAACATATAGCGCTGCAGCAGATAGCCGTTGCGATCTTGAGCCGCGTCGCCAAAGTTGCGATTATTGAAATATTCATACCGCAACCTCGCCTCTCCCCCGAAGGTCAAGAACCAATCCTCTCTGCCTGCTAGTGGAATATACTTGATCGGATCGAATGAATCGGTTCGCTTCGATGAATCTATCAAATAACTGAAATCCTCCTCAGCATGGCGTGTCTTATAGGGCGCCGGCAGCGAGAAGGCCGACGCAGGCGCAGGAGGCCCAGACGAGTCGGAGAGGCGATGAGCGAGGGCGTCCGATCCCACCGTGCTTAGAACGGCTGAGGCAATGATGAGGGACAACTTGCCGCAACGCATCCCGACTTTCATCCCCTTAGACCTCCATCCTGTCAGAACGCGAAGCAGTCACAGCGCAGGGGCTCAGACAACGGTTGTCCATTGCTTCCCGCAACCATCAGAGGGGCCACTTGCTCCCGTTGAAAAGCCTCTCGACGTAAGGGCGCTCCATAGCCCCCGTATTTCGAGACGGGAGACCAATCTGGACTGACAGGTAGAGGCAATGGCCCATATTGCGCAAACTCTCCCGTGCCATAGACGACGTTCCCTCCGACTATCGTCATCACGGACTCAAGCCGCTTGATCTGTTCCTCCGGAATGGAAAAATAATCGGCGGAGAGTACAGCGAGATCGGCCAACTGCCCGGGCACAAGTGACCCCTTTGCGTTCTCCTCATTGGAGAACCAGGTACTTCCCACTGTGTAGAGTCGCAGCGCCTCCATCCGTGAGAGCCGGTTTGACTCGGGGTAGAGCTGGGTCCCGCCGACGGTCTTCCCTGTGACCAGCCAATAGAGCGACACAAACGGGTTGTAGCTGGCCACTCTGGTGCCATCAGTACCCGCACCTACCGGTACACCCATCTCGAGCAACCGTTTGACCGGCGGGCTGTGCGCGGCAATGTCCTTTCCGTACCGATCAATGAAATACTCGCCCTGATACGCCATCCGATGTTGAATCGCGACCCCGCCTCCCAGCGCCTTGACCCGCTCGATATTCTGCGGCGTAATGGTCTCCGCATGGTCGAAGAACCAATGCAACCCCCCGAACGGCACCTCGCGATTCACGGATTCGAAGATATTCAGAAACCGCGTAATCGATTCGTTGTAGGTCGCATGTAGTCTGAACGGCCAACGGTTGTGTACCAGCAAGGTCACAATGTCTTTGAGTTCTTGCTCCATCATCGGAACAAGATCGGGTCTTGGCTCGAGGAAATCTTCGAAGTCAGCCGCTGAGAACACCAACATTTCTCCCGCCCCGTTCATGCGGTAATAGTCGTTCCCCGCGCCTGGCTTCGTCATACGCACCCACTTGGCGAAGTCGTCGCGCTCCTGTTTTGGCCGCTGGGTAAAAAGGTTATAGGCAATCCGCACCGTCAATTCGTTTCGACGACCAAGCTCGCTGACGACGGCATAGTCATCCGGATAATTTTGGTACCCTCCTCCGGCATCGATCACACTTGTCACGCCCAAACGATTGAGTTCCCGCATGAAGTGCCGAGACGAGTTGATCTGATCCTCATACGCCAGCTTCGGCCCTTTGGCTAATGTGGCATAGAGAATGACTGCGTTCGGTTTGGCGATCAGCAAGCCGGTAGGATTTCCCGCCTTATCCCGTTCAATCATTCCGCCGGGAGGTTCCGGAGTATTCTTGGTGTACCCTATCGCTCTCAGTGCGGCTTGATTGAGCAGCGCACGGTCATAGAGATGCAACATAAAGACGGGCGTGTCGGGTGCAACTTCATTCAACTCATCGAGCGTCGGCATGCGTCGCTCAGCGAACTGGAACTCCGACCATCCTCCAACCACTCGGACCCACTGAGGATAAGGAGTCCGCCGTGCCTGCTCTTTCAGCATCCGTAATGCGTCGGCGAGTGAAGGAACGCCGTCCCACCGGAGTTCCAGGTTATAGTTCAATCCCCCACGGATCACATGCAGGTGGGAGTCGTTCAAGCCGGGGATGACGGTACGGCCACCGAGATCGATGATAGTCGTTCTGTACCCTCGATACTGCAGCATGTCATCGGTCGAACCTGTCGCAAGAATGCGGTCGCCACGTATGGCTAAAGCTTCTACGAAGGAACGACGCTCGTCCTGAATCGCGATCCGACCATTGAGAAGGAGACGATCAGCCTCGATTCGATCGCCCAGCCTCTCAAGTCCCATTAGACCGCAGCCCTCCAATGAATAGAACAACCCGGTTCCCGCCGCTAGTTTCAGCAGCGTTCGTCGTGAGATGTTGGTCGACGACATGACAGCTCCTCCTTACTCAAAAATCATCCGCCAAGCACTTTGCGCACGACCATCGTAGGGCCTGCCCCTTGTACAGAAGACAGGCCCTACTGTGGCACCACATGTGTTATTTGTGACCTTCACTCCCACCGAACATGGTCTTGGCATAATCAATTCCAAGTCCGTAGGCACCGGCATGTTCCTTGGCTAGGTTGGTCACCGCCGCATAGGTATCTTGCCGCGCCCAATCTCGCTGGTACTCCAACAAGACTTGAAGCCAGGTCACAGGCATTGCCCCAGCCTGGATCATTCGTCGGATGGCCATTTCATGCGCTTCGGTACTCACTCCACCGGACGCATCCGTGACGATGTAGACTTCGTACCCATCATCGATCGCACCCAACGTCGGGCCCATTAAACAGACTTCTGTCCACAAGGCCGCGATCACCAATTTCTTGCGGCCGGTCTTCTTGACTGCGTCGAGAAAATTCTTGTCCTCCCAGGAATTCATGGTGGTCCGGTCAATTGGTTTCTGATCCGGGAACACCGCCTGCACAGCAGGAAACAGCGGACCGCTAAAGGTCTTTGATGCCACCGTCGTCAAAATCGTCGGGACCTTGAAAATTTTTGCCGCCTTGGCTAGCCCTGTCACATTGTTGATGAGAGACAATGTGTCAGTGGAGTGCGTTGCAAAGGCCATCTGCGGCTGATGGTCGATGAGAATCAGCGCTGAGTTTTGTGACGTGAGGAGCTTGGAACTCGCTCCATTCACTGTCGGCTCAGCCGACGCGATTGTACTGAGCCCAAGCAAGAGCAAAAGTGAAAGGGCGATGATGACACGGTTCATGGAAATCCCTCCTTACATGATGTGATTGTGAGTTGCCCTCGTGACTGTGAACCGAACTACCCTCGACTGATCCGCCTCTATCTATTTCATGGGGGGATCTTGGTTATTAAGATGTCTGGGCGCTCCTTGCCGATACCTGTACCTAAGGGGACCGGGCATGAAGACCGGCACAGTGAGTGACAGGCGTCGCCAAAGCAGCCCCAGCGAGTTCCGATCCTTTTGAACACGTAAGCTGCGGCAAACAGTCACGCACGCGGCTCGGGTTCGGCACCGACACCTGGAGTGCCGCCCCAACTGGTAAAACAGGATTGACCTCGACGCTGATGACCATGGCATCTTTCCTTATGATGGGAGATCCTGATTCGTCTCCCAAATGAGTACTTCAGCCCCTGCCTGTGCATCAGCAGTCAATCGGCGTGCGCCAGCAGCCGTGAGGCGAACCGCGTCGCCGCTTTGAAGCACACCAGCCTCTTCCAAGTCCGCACTCCCCTTCGCAATGAACAGATGAACAAAGGGGGCATCAGGAACTTGCACGGATACTCCCGGCCTAAGCCGCCCACCCCAGAGCCTCGCGTCTTTCTGCTTAATTGTGATGGCGGCACTGTGCCCACGCCCCGATACAATGGGCACGAGTCCGCCCTTTGCCAGTTCAGAGTTGATATCGAGTTGCTGATAGCTCGGAGCGATGCGTTTCGTATCTGGAGTGACCCACATCTGGATGAAGCGTACGTCTTTGTCTTGCTGAGGATTCATTTCCGAGTGCCAAATTCCGGCACCGGCACTCATCCGTTGAGCGAGCCCCGGATAGATGATCCCGACGTTGCCTTCCGAGTCCTTATGCTCCAACTCGCCGTCGAGCACCCAGGTCACAATTTCCATGTCCTGATGGGGATGGGTGCGGAACCCCATATTCGGTTTGACCACGTCGTCATTGCTCACCAGGAGCAGGCCATGATGGGTGTTCTGAGGATCGTAGTGGTTGGAGAAGCTAAAGCTATGATGAGAATCGAGCCAGCTGATCTGTGTGTGAAACCGCTGATGGCTAGCGCGAACATCGATCCGGAGTCGAGGACTCTGTTCTGTCTTCATGAGATGTCCCTCCACCTAAATGTTCTACTTTGTTAATCGTTCACATTGCTCTAGAGGTAACGCTCAGCTGCCATGCATAGAGTCGAATTGGGACGTACGCACTTTTTGGCAGCTAACGATTCGCACAGTGGGTAATGCTGTATGAAACGCCTGCCAACGTCCTGTCCCATCGAATTCACCTTGCATGTCATCGGAGCACGCTGGAAAGTTGCGCCAGCTTCCCCGTCAACAGGCGGCTAGTTGTGCAAGCCGGTTGCCAGAGAGCCGCCACGCGTGCTTCCATCTGCTATGCACCTGAAAATCAAGAAGGAAGACGGACAAGGTTGGTTGTCATCTGAGGAGGAGAACTTGCGCAGGCCGACGCCACATGCGGCGGCGCACGCCGGATGTGGTGTCCACCCATGGCATTGGACAAAGAGGAGAACAGAGCACAGGAAGGTTGCGCGTTACTTGAGACCCAATTTTTTCATGCGATGGCGGAGCGTGGAGGCCGGTAGGCCAAGAATGTCAGCCGCACCGCCTTTACCTGCAATGAGACCCTTGGTATACCGAAGGACTTCTTCGATGTACGCTTGCTCCAGCTTAGAGAGTGTCGTTAATGGTCGTGATTTCGACTGTTCAGTGATCGGTTCCAGTGGATGCGGACTACTGGCGAATGGAACATCGACGGTCAGGATCTCTCCTTCGGCCAACAGAACCGCGCGCTCGACGATATGCTCCAATTCCCTCACATTGCCCGGCCAGTGGTATTGGCGGAGGCGTTCAAGCGATCGTTGATCGACCGAGGCAATCTCCTTCTTGAACCGGGAACTATATCGTTCCACGAAGTACTGGGTGAGCAGAATAATATCCTCCGGCCGCTCGCGCAACGGCGGCACGTGAATGGTAAAGGTGTTCAACCGATAAAAGAGATCTTGGCGGAATTTTCCTTCAGCCATCAGCTTGTCAAGCGGTTGATTGGTTGCCGAGAGGACCCTGGTATCCACTTTGATGGTCTGCGTCCCACCCACTCGCTCGAACTCACCCCGTTGCAACACTCGTAGAAACTTCACCTGTGTCTCAATCGGAAGTTCACCGACTTCATCGAGAAAGATCGTACCGCCGTTCGCAATCTCGAATCGCCCAAGCTTCTGCTTAATCGCCCCGGTAAAGGCGCCCTTCTCATGTCCGAACAGCTCACTCTCAACCAGACTTGCGGGCAATGCCCCACAATCGACGGTGATGAATTGGCGTTCCTTGCGGCCGCTCTGGGCATGGAGCCTGCGAGCGATCATGTCTTTCCCGGTTCCGGTTTGGCCGCAAATCAGCACGGTGGCATCTGATGCGGCGACGCGCTCGACTTCTTTCATTACTTTTCTGAACGCGGCACTCGTTCCGATAATCTCTTCCGTGACGCCGGGTTCTTTAACGGCCTCGCACAACGCCATGAGCTGCGACTCTAAGACGCTTACTTTAGCTTCCTGATGTTTCAAATCTTTTTCACGCCGGTCGAGCGCGTCGAGCACCCGGCTGAGCTGGGCTTGGAGATTCTCCTCTTCGTCATCAGTCTTGATCGTGCACATCTGCTCATCTGACTCAATAGCCGCTCGTGCGATAATCAAGCAGCGCGCATCGCCCTTTCCGACGCATTCCTTCTCGGAGTAGGACACTTCTCGACCAAAAACTGCCGAGGAGTGCCCGTTGGCATACCCAAGCAGCGTCCAACAGACGGGCGATTCGGCCACGCCGAGATGAGTTCGATGTTGCTCCGCTTCGTAAGAGTTGACCCACTCCACGTCAACTTCAAATATTCCGTTGGACTTATCAATTCGTGAGTGCAGGATACGGACGCCCACCATACCCTCCAGCATGTGCAGCTTGGGCCCAATCGACCACCATTGGGCAAGCTTGTCGTCGGCCTGCCAATCTTTGGTGGTCAACGCGTCGCGATACCCGCAGGCATAGCCGAAGCGGGTGAGGATTCGCCTTGCACGATCGATCCCCAACGTTTCGATCAGTTCCTTGCGCAGTAATCCCATCGCATCCGCGTCCATGAGGAGCATGCGGCGATGCTCGAAATGTATGGTACCCGCTGTCTCATCCGTTTGGAGCAGCTCGAATAGTTTGAGTTTCGTGGAGGTCATCTGTCTAGGCACCTCTAAAGCGGAGAGTCAGAATGCCTCAAGGATGTCCCTGAAAACAAGTGGCTCTCGAAGGCTCGAGCCGCGCGTTGGACCGACAGTGGATCGGTGCGTGTCGGCATGGAAAGGACGAGATGAAAGGCATCGCGCATGGTCGAATCCGCCGCGATCGGCATCCCGTCGTTGCGCCATTCGGCTTTCAGATCGGCCACGGCGTCCTTCCCCTGAATCACCTGACCGTCCTGATCCTCGATTTCGAGTTGGCCCTCAGGCGAAATGTAGGTGAGATTATTGGAGATGCCTCGCATGCCTTTCGGCGCCCGGACGAGTTCACCACGACTTGTGGTGGGCAGCGGACCATGGCTTGTAACTTCTGCCGCACATAGGTCGCCCGCGCCTGTGACGTGCTGAGCCGTCCGCTGGGACTGACAGGCTTGGGGAAGCCAAGCGGCGTGCGCTTACTGCGACGCGGCAGTAGTGGGGTGTCTCTTGAGACGTTGAACAACCGACTCCCCCACTCGTCTAATCGCCCATCCAGACTGACGCGTGGTGAGGTCATTGGAGGCGCCAGCGCTCCACGGTCCCTCGCAGGACATCGGAGACCTTGTCAGTATGGGCACGGATCACGCGGGAGAGTTCGGTGATGACCTCCACGCGGAATGCACCCCGGTTCTCCGGGGACGTATTCAAGACTTTCGCAATCTGGTTCAGGTTCCTCCCCAAGGCGAGGAGCTGTTGATTTGATCGGGTCAATCGTTCCAACTCCGGCTGTCCGACATGGGGTTGCCCGGTCAACTTGGTGCGCACCATCGCCACCAACCATTTCGCCGGCACATAGCCTTCATGTTCTGCCATCCTCTTTAGGGCGGCAAGCTCTGAGGGCGTCAGGTTCAGTTCGATGCGGGCGGTGGCTCGTTCTCTCCGTCGCGTTACACGCGTCCGCGGAGGAGCCTGTGCCGCTTTCCCGTCCATGGCTTGCCGAAGGGCGTTCCGGAGGGCATGGCTGGGGGTGAGGCCTTGCTGCTCACACCAGGCCTGCCAGGGCGCTTTCAGCTCACCCAAGTCCACCGTGACCGTGGTCATCCGTTTCACCCGCTGTCCCATCAGCTCATCCCCGCCAGCCCTAGTTGAACCACCCTAGCCCCCTCACCGACCGGTGCCTGAGTCCGGTCATTGGATGGTCCAAGAACATGCGCACAAGGATACGATAAACCCATAATGTAAGACAACTACGGGCAACAGCCATATCCTGCAACATATAAAAAGAGGATAAGAATAGAGGAAAGAAGAGAGGTCGAGACCTACCCAAAATCCTCGGAGGCAGCGCCAACACACACCTCTCACCGGCCTCTCTAAACCAAGCCCGATTAAGCAAGGCGCGACGCCTCTCCTTCCCCAATGGGGCGGTAGCCTGCGCCACGCAATGGGAGAGCTGCCGATCTTTAACCACCTCCAAACTCACCCGATAAAACCCCAATGGCACCCGTGTCTTGTCCGATACGGGCCTCTCTAATAGGTTACCCCCGTAGCTGCCGTATCCGTTCTTCCGCGTTGAGGAGCAATCCAATGCCTAAAGTCATCCAGGCCGTCTATGAAAATGGCGTGTTCAAACCGGTAGGGAAGATCGACTTACAGGAGCACCAACAGGTCGAAATCGTCCTGAGCGAGATGTCGAGCGTGACACAAAAGACCCAAGGGATCTTAAAAGGCCTGGACGATGACGCCGTCAATGACATTGCCCTTTCTCCTGAATTCCTGCCTGAAGAATGTGGACAAGAAGCTCTTACCACCGCTGCCTTCGCGCGGGTCTGGGACAACCCAGCTGACGCCGACTATGACCGGTTATGACTTCGGGGATGTGGTGTTAGGCCCCTTCCCGTTTACGGATCGGTCCGCCGTCAACCGCCCTGCAGAGAAGTCATACCAGGTTATACCTGATTTCAAGTCTAAACCGGCAAACTCACTATAACTACCGCCACCGCCCTGGGTTGGCGCACCCCATCCAAGTCATTGATCCGCTGAGCACAATTTCATCGACCACAGCTCCGCCTAATATGCACTTGACAGCATATGCCGTATAAGACATACTTCGATCGTGGCATGGGAAGTCAGGTTCCACGAAGAGTTCGAGCCCGAGTTTGACGCGTTGCCCGAAGCCGTCCAAGATGAGTTGTTCGCGCATGCGAAATTGCTCGAACAGTTCGGCCCTCAACTCGGGAGACCTCGGGCCGATACGTTGAAGGGCTCTCGGCACGCGAACATGAAGGAACTCCGCTTTGACGCTGAGGGTGGAGTCTGGCGCGTGGCGTTTGTGTTTGACCCGACACGAAGAGGCATCCTCCTCGTCTGCGGGGATAAATCAGGTGGCAGCGAAACACGTTTTTATCGTGCGCTCATCCGGACAGCCGATCGTCGGTTCGATGCGCACCTCGCGAAGTTGAAAAAGCACGACGGAAAGGGGGGTCGCCATGGCAAGCACACTGCATGAGAAGATCAAGAAGCTGGGAAGGACGCGCCAGGACAAGATCCACGCACGAGCGGCGCAACTGATTGCCGAAGAATTGTCGTTACGCGAGCTTCGGGAAGCCCACCGGTTGACGCAACAAGAGATCGGCGAAATTTTAGGGATCGGGCAACACGGGGTCTCGCGCCTCGAAAAACGAACCGACCTCCTCCTCTCGACGCTCAGAGACTTCATTGAAGGGATGGGTGGGAGACTGTCTCTGATTGCAGAGTTCCCCAATCACCGGCCCGTCAGCGTGTCTGGCTTCACCGATCTTGACAGCAGCCGGCCCTCGCACAAAGAAAAGAAAGCGGTGCATGGCTAGGGTCTCGGGCCGTCACAGATTACACGCCCCTTTCTGACCGGGTCCGACGCACTGTCTCGCTGCGTTGCGCAGAGATCCACGTGCAGATTATCTTCTGATCTCCCCGACCAACGACCCGTCCACTTTTGTCGTGTTCATGTTGCCTCTCCATTCGTGGTGAGCTCGCTCACGATGAGAACGGCCACATCGCCTTGCCCCACCCGTCTTTTTCACAAATATTGTTGCGCCCCTCACCCACGCGGGGGCGCAACAGATTTCCCAGTCTGTGGCCACGCACGACTGCATCCGTGACACCGTCTGCGGTGGCGCGGTTGCCACGGGCGTGCCACACCCCCTAAGGGGCGACGGCCGTTCTCTCGGCACGGTCGAGTCGCGTTGCGCGAGACGACGGTGCCGGACTCCACCTGGCACGGCGTCTCCCGACGCGGTGCCACAGCTGTATAGTTGCCCAAGCCCCTCCCCCAACCTCCCCTACTTTTTCGGTATGGCCTTAAATCCTGGACCCTCTCATAAGTGCCGCGTGAGTTCTGCGTTTTCTGTCCTGCGCAATAGCTACTACGGGACAGAAGCTCTCGTGTGGCGCAGGGATTGCGGCAGAACATGCACTACACACCGGACGACAGGCAGTTCGAAGATCTCGACAAGAGGTTGTGATGCAGCGTGATCTCATCGAGCCAGGGTACTTTGATCTCCAGGCACTGGCGGCCTACTCGTCCTGCTCGGTCCGATGGCTGAGGGATCGCCTCGTGGATCGTCTGCGCCCACTGCCCCACTACCGGATCGAAGGGAAAATCCTCGTGAAGCGAGAAGAGTTCGACCACTGGCTGTCGAGCTCGCACGTCGTCAACTCGACTGATGGGCTGATCGAGATTCTGTGATAGCTCACATGCGGCCGTCGAAGCGGAGCGCTTGACACCGGGAAAGGGAGTCAAACACACTATGCGTCCTATGAGTGTCACAATTCGAGAGTGGAAAGGGGCGTGGTGGATTTTCATCAACCACCACGGTACCCGCAAGGCTAAGCGTATCGGCACGGGAACGGTGGGCAAGAAGGCCGCGAAACAGGCGGCTCAACAAATTCAAGCCCGACTGGCACTGGGGCAAACGGCGTTCGACCGCCCACAGACCAGCGTGTCCTTGGACGCCTACGTCGAGACATTTCTCGAACGGATTGAACAGACCCGCAAACACACCACACACGCCGACTACCGAAAAATCTTTGACCGCTACGTCTTCCCGGTCTTTCGTGGACAGGATCTCCAGCAGATCACGCGAGAGAAGGTAAAGGCCTTCGCTGTCGGGTGCCTGCAACGCGGCTTGTCGGCAAAGACCGTGCAGAACATCATCCGCACATTAAGTAGCCTCTTCAGTCATGCGATCGAGGACAACCTCATCACCGCCAATCCAGCGTTGAGACCGGGCAAGTTTTTGCCGAAGATCAGCAAACGCCGTTCGATCAACCCCTTGACCCGCGAAGAACTCGCACTCTTCTTAGCCCACACGAAGACCGTTTCGCCAACACTCTATCCTGCGTTCCTCTGTGCAGCCCGTACCGGATTGCGGCAAGGCGAGCTCCTGGCTCTTCAGTGGGAGGATGTCAGTTTCGCCGGGCGGTTCGTAGAGGTCCGTCGGAACTTCACGCACGGCAAGATGACCACGCCTAAGAGCGGCGAATCCCGACGCGTGGACCTGTCTCGTGAACTAACCGCCACCTTGGAAACATTGCAGCTTGATCGGCAACTAGAAGCCGTAACACGCGAATGGAGGGAAGTCCCCCCGTGGGTCTTTTGTAAC
>CAYTAS010000015.1:0-50087 GCA_964435885.1 uncultured Nitrospira sp.
TTGTCGTCACATGAGTGGCCATCAGTCTCCTCCTAGTCCGAGTCTCCGTCGTCGTCTCGCGTCTCAGCATGGGAAGTTGCGCGGGCGAAGGGATCATCGAAGCTTCGCCAGGCGGATTCGCCTTCCAGCAATTCCGATGGCGTCAACAAGCAGCGCTGAAGCCGGCGACGCCAGGACACCACGTCAAGCCGATAGCCGATCCAGCCGAACACCTGCCGTCGATCCCCGAATTCCACCGACCAGTGTTCCTTCAACTGCGTCTGGAACTCGTCATCAGTCGGCCACTGGTCCCGAGGAGTGGCCACCCACCAGTCGCCCACACACTCAAAATGCCGCACTCCCGCCGTCTGCTCCCACGAAAAGCACCGGTCCGGTTGGGACGCAATCCAAAAATGACCTCGGCACCGCAGAATTCCCGGCCAATCGGACTCGATTAGCTCCCAGAGCCGCTGCGGGTGGAAGGGATGCGCGGCTTGAAAGACCCCCATCGTCCAATTTGAGGATCGAATCGTCGGTATCGGCGCCCCCTGGATGAGCTTGACCCAACCTGGTTGAAAACTGATCGGCATCGAGGCCGGCTCACGGCCCTGGACCACTTGTGCCATTCCCTCAGGCCCCTCGTCCATCGACACAAGCACGGCTTCAGGATTCAAGGACTGAAGCAGGTGTCGCACACGTGACCGCTTTCCCCTCAACATCCCTGCTGTCTGAGCCATGATCACCGCCGTCGCAAACTCCACTTGTTCTACGAGCAGTTCCGAGATGGTCCGGTCATCGTCCGTTCCGTAACTCACGCCCCGCGTCTGCAAGTCGTCATCAGAATGCAGATCCTCCCAGAACGTCCGGCTGTCGACGACCGTGATCAAGTGATCGAGCCGAACCAGAGAAGCCAAGGGTTCGCGATTGTCCCAGGCGTCATTGAACATCTCAGCGACCATGAACGGTTCGACCAATCCCGAACACTCGATCAGCAACCGCTCGAATCGTCCCATCTCGGCGATGGCGGTAATGGCGCTCGTCAAACTCTCACGCAAGGAGCACCCGACGCACCGCTGGACCAACTCCGCCAGGACTTCGCCGAGGCGGAAGACTTCCACGCCGTGCGACCGGCAGAGGTCCGCATCCAACCCAGCATCGCTGCGGTCGTGGAGCAACAGCGCCAAGGGACCAGACCGCCAGTCGGCCACCACTTTCTGCACCAGCGTGCTCTTCCCAGCCCCCACAAACCCGCAGATCACCGTCACCGGAAGCCGCCGAGCATCGACGGAGGATGGTTCAGGCTTTACGATCGGCACGAGGGCCTCCCGCGGTCCGCTGTCCGCGATATTTTTTGTTGAACTTTTCGACGCGCCCTTCAGTGTCGATGATGCGCTGCGTCCCCGTATACAACGGATGCGAGTACATCGACGTTTCGACTTTGTAGATCGGATAGGTTCGGCCGTCTTCCCATACCGTGGTCTGATCAGTCTGCACCGTCGACATCATCATCCAACGCTTGTCGATCGCGACATCATGAAAGACAACCGGACGATAGCCCGTAGGATGGATACCAGGTTTCATTGCTCCTCCTTGCGCCTACTACCAACTTGACTTTCGCACCCCGGGGATCTGCCCCTTCAGCGCGAGCAGCCGAAAATCAACCCGCGACATATCAAAGCGACCAAGATACCCCCGCACCCGTCCTGATATCGCACATCGGTTGCGTACCCGGACGGACGACGAATTCCTCGGCAGCTGTTGTAGGGTCTGCTGCGCCTCTTGTTTTTCCTCTTCACTGCTTGCCCCACTCTTGATCACTGCCTTCAACGAGGCGCGCCGCTCGGCATATTGCGCGACCAAGCGTTTTCGATTCTCATTTCGTAAAATCGCACTCAATTTGGCCATTTCACGCTCGCTCCTTTCTTTCTTCCTGAGCTTCGTCCATAGCTCCCGTCACCTCGGCATGACGACCAACTCCCCCACCCGCATGCGCCCAAGATATGCACCATGCTCTCCGAGCGCGCGCACGAGATCGCGCTCCTGCAGTACACCGACAGTCTCACCCGACCGGCCATCAACGACCAAAAGTCCTCGCGACGTGCCGTCCATCAGCTGCCGCGCTGCAGACTGAATATCGGTCTCCTTGTCGACCGACACGAATCGACATCGACTGGCCCATGCCTCCACCATGCGCTCTCGATTGGTGGATCGCTCTTCCCCACGACGAACCGGCAGACTCTCTGCATGAGCGTTCGACGGCTCAGCATCGTCGCACTCCGCTGCTCGGGCCGGATTCGCGACACTCCCTGCCGCTTGTTCCATCGGAGGCGGAGACGCCAAACCGATGGACTGGATCACCCAGCGCATCACCACGAGAAGGCCACTCACGTTGAACAAGTACCAGGTAAGTTTTTCATATGCTGTGATGCGTTCCATGTCTGTCTCCACCTCCTGCCGGGTCACATCCATTCACACTCAACCCCATGGGCGATATCCTGCCTGACACCGCAATCGCCCCTGATCACTGATAGGTGCGCGAGGTTCCACCGAACGGCAGCAGCGCCATATGTCGTGCTCGCTTAATGGCACGTGCGATTTCACGCTGCCGCTGCTGGCTGTTCCCCGTCAGGCGACGAGGCAGGATCCGCCCGTTCTCCGTAATGAACCGGCACAACCATTCGACGTTCTTCCAGTCCACGGGCGTGATCACGTCGATCACGCGACGGCGTCGTTCTTCAATCATTGCAATCTCTCCCTGCTGTCCAGCCTCCCGATCTGCTTCACCCCAACGGACCGCCACGCCGCCCGCTTCGGCATTGGCGCGGGCATCGCTTACCTCTCTCTTTCTCGCTCGCAGGTCGTTGCGCGGACGGAAGAAACCGATGCGCACTTCACATTAGTGCCGCACCGGTTCCTCCCTTCAACTTCACTCAGCACGTCACCCGATGGAGGCTCTCTGCTTCCGTCGAGCAAGTCCAGCCATCGCTCCCAAGCCGGTCAACATGAGCCAGGCTGCCGCCGGCACGGGAACCGGCGTGAAATCAAGATGAAACACCCCGCTGTTGCGCGCCGCATTGTTCAGATCGACAAGCCGGAATGATCCCGTGTAGAGGGACAGGGCATTGTCCGTAGTGAAAAACGTCGGTTGGAACAACAATGTACTGCCCTCACCGAGCGGATGGACATCACCGGCACCATCGAGGATCGTGGTGCCCGTATGATCCATCACCTGAAGCCCCGGCGTCAGCGCAACAGCTTCCAGGCCCAGCGACATGCCCGCGAGCGAGCCGGTCCATCGTCCACCGGAGCTGTTGAAGAGAGTATGCTCGTCCGATCCCGGCGCGAACCCCGCCAAGAGATCGGTCGGCCCCCACTCGTTCGTCCGACTGTATTCCAGGCCAGGCACCGGCTGGCTGACCCACCGCCCCGCATTTGGCCCGCTCCCGGGGAACAACGGCAATGGCGGTTGACCGGAAGAGATCTCGGGGAGCCGATTGTTGGTGTTCGTATCAACCACGGTAGGAGAACCGGCCGGCCCCGTATAACTATAGGTGCCGATTCCATGATAGTGATCACCATGGTTAAACAACAGTGTGAGCCGATCATGGTTCGGGTTGGGGAGCCCTGCGTAGCTGCCAGTTGTGATTGTCGGACGCCCATCGATCCCGAGGTAATACTCCACCGTGGACGCGGAAACATCGACCGCAGTTGCCAGGGCCAACCCCAGCACCATGGTCATAAGCCCTCCTGTTTTCCCACTACCTAACTTGTTGCTTATCTGCTTCATAAAACACTCCTCCTTATTTTTGACTGTTTGTGATTGAGATAAAGATTCATGAACGACCTGTGTGCGTGTCATTCACTTATCCCGTCAGAACCCCGCTCCGCGGTTATCCAGCGATGAACGTGTTTAGTCGGAGCAAGAGCTCGCGTTGGTCCGAACCAGGGCCCGGAACACCGACCCATCCCCGGCGTCGTGACACACAGGTCACAATGACGCCAAAAACGGACCGACCAGCTCAGCTAATGAAGCGGCACGATGTGACGGGATAGCACAGGAGCAGGAGGACCACGGGAATAACTGGTCGCCTCCAGCAGCCTTGCGAAGACTTGAAGGGATGGATTTGCCGATATCAACGAGGGCACCAACACGGTGGACAGGACAAGGCCGATTCCAGACAACGATGAACTGGCGGCCCATTCCAGCCATGCGTGAATGTCGACATCGGAGTGACTGGTATCTCCCGCCTGCATGGCGGAGTAGTGATCAACGAGGAGATAGGGCAAGGGCAGGGCGACCAACACATACAGCATCGCGACAGCGGCGATGAGCATTGTTCGCGTCAATTGGACCTGCAATGGTCTGACCACTTCGCTACACCAAGCCATACCGCGCCTCGCACTTCAGCGCGCGTTCATCAAGTTCTTGCGTTCCTATGCCGACCCACTGTCCCCGCTGAACCGTAAAACATTGCGCGCAAGTCTGGTCATAGAACGGCGACAGCCCCATGATCCAGTCACGAGAGAACTCCCCCTGGTACTCCTTGGGGAGGAAAGCCATGAACCCAGATGGGGGTGTTGAACGCTCGGACATCTCGACTCCTATTGCACCGCGGCCGGACCCGGGACAGTCCCCTTCAGCTCACGCACCTTGTCCGCCAGGCGGATGATGTGATCCGGCGTTATGTCGCGGAACGAGAGCATCGCGTCTTCATGCCCGGCCTGCGCGCACATCGCCATGGTGTAGCAATTCGTACCGCCACGCACGATCTTCAAGGTCAGATTCGCCTGATGGCAATGCACCCCGATGAAGAGACAGGTATCGATCCGGTTGTGCCAGATCGTCAGGTTCGGATGGTTCGGATTGATCTCGACCTCAGGATTGATCTTCGGATACTTGGGCCGATAGTCCGGCATCGGAATCAACATCGGTTTCTGATTCGGTCCGACGCTCTCCTTCAATGCATTGAAGAGATGGCGAATCGCCTTTGCCTTTTTTTCAGCCGTCGGCGTCCAGGCCCACAACACCAGCGGTCCCGGAAAGATCGTCGGCACCTTGGCGCTCAGGAGTCGGCGCGCCGCCTCTTCCATCGCCTGCTCTTCGGGCACGATGTATCCGTGCACGATCGCTTCGCCTGGATTGGGCAATCGCACACCCATGCTGGCCGCTGCGGGCGGCAAAAAATGCTCGGGACCGGGACGCACTTCATAACGCATGACCAAAGTCCTCACCCTCGTTTAGTTGCAAATCATTTGCAATACAGATCGGCATCTTACCGTGACTCCCACGGAGAAGCAAGCCCCTATCTCCCGCCTACGGCGCGCCGGTCTGATCGTTCAGGCTCGCACTTGATTGATACGGAAAGGGGGGCGTACGAAGCGCCTCGGGATCGACCCGCGCGCCGTTGAGCTTGGCGCCCCAATGAAGATGCGGTCCGCTTGCCCGCCCTGTTGCGCCGACCTTCCCGATAGTCTGCCCCGCCTTCACGGCCTCCCCCTCCGCGACGAGCACCTCCGACAGATGAAAATACATGGGGTAGAGGCCCAACCCGTGATCCAGATAGACGCCCTTGCCGGCCAGCAGATGATCGACCGTCAGACGAACAACCGCCTCACTGCTCGCACGGACCTCCGTGCCGAACGGCGCCGCAATATCGATCCCGTTATGAGGATTTCTCGGCTGTCCGTTCATGACCCGCACGCTGCCGAACACCCCGGTTCGAACGCCCTGCACCGGCTCCAGAAACGGACTTTCCCAGAGTCGGCGTGACGAGTCCGTGGCCAGCGCCTCCTTGACCTGTTGCTGTTCGGCTTTCCAGCGAGCCAGGCTCGCCTCGTCCAACTCGACCTTCTCCCGTGGTAGCGTGAGGTGCTGGACGGGGAAGGCTCCCTTCCGCACCTGCACCGGGAACGTCACGCGGCGCCGATGCCCCCGCGCATGCACGTCAACCGCAAGTGTATGCAGCCCCGGCTTCTCCTGCAGATCGAGGCCAAGCAGCCCCACATACCCGACCGGCTCATCGGGACGCGGATCAGGAAAAAAGAAAACGGTACGGCCTAAGAATGTTCCGCTCACCACCGCCGTCCGATCTGACTCCACAATCTTCACGATCAGAATCCGGCCTTGAGTCCCGCTCAACCGTTCGCCGGTTTGATTCGACGCAGGCGCCAGAGCCGCGCTCGCTCCGACCAAACAAAGACTCGCGCTCCCGACAGCTAAAATACGCTTGAGCCCCCGGAAACGGACATTCCATCGACTGCTAGCTGCGGTGCTGACAGTACGCACGTACGGCCTCCTACTGGATGTGCGATGCGACGGTGACAAATGGCATAGGCTGCCCCTCAACGATCGGCACCGAAAAACTGGCGGCATGGCGATGCCCGCCACCCCCATGGGCATGCGCGATCCGCGACACATCGGCGCCACCTGCTCGAGAACGGAGGCTGATATACCGCCGCCCCCCGCGCTCGTACCACACAAGACAAAAGGGATGGTCCAGAGCCAAGCGTCCGCCCAACTCGCTACGGAGGATGGCGCTGTGAACAGCCGGGATCGTCTCGCCTTCGAAGCGAACGAGCACAGCAGTCCTCAGCAATTTACTGATCAGCTGCTCCTGGGCGCGGAGAATCGCCCGTCCTTCCGTCGCCAACTCATACCGCTTCAATCCGCTCCACACATCAAAGTCGAACGGGTAGGATTCGATCGCCGCATTAATCTCTCGACTCTCCGGCAATTGCCAGCGATGCAGATCTTTATCCTGCACATACTGCAACAACCAGGGTGCCGCAGTGCGATGTGCCCATTCCCACGCAAGCACGGCGCCGGACTTATTCTGTTCATAGTGCGCGTAGGGTAGATCGCCGAGCGCCTGCTGAGCCGTGACATGGTGATCGAGAATCGCCAATTCCGACGTCACGCTCGCCAACTGTTCGATCGTCGGACGAGCGAAGCTGAAATCCACTATCACCAATCGTTTTCCCGCCAGACCATCAGGTGGAGGCTGACCATGCCGAGCCATCACAAACCTGGCGGTCGGGCAACGATTCCAGACCGCCCAGGCCGCGCCGAACCCATCGGGACAATCGGCATGGTAGAGGACGACGTCCGGTTCGAAAAACGGCAATGTGTCTCCCCCAGCGTCCTTCATGACAGGGTCACCTCTTCGGTTCGGCAAGAGGCGGCGCAGAATTTAGCAGTCTCGCGGCATCCAGCGCACCGTAGGTCAAAATGTAATCGGCGCCGGCACGCTTCATGGCCGCCAGCGATTCGAGCAACGCCGCGTCGTACGGAATCGTTCCATTTGCGGAAACGGCCCGGAGCATGGCGTATTCGCCGCTGACCTGGTAGACCGTCACAGGCAACTGAGTCCTGGCTCGAATCCGTTGCACGATATCCAGATACGGCAACCCGGGTTTCACCATCAGCCAATCGGCCCCTTCTTCTTCATCCAACTGCACCTCGAGCTCCGCCTCACGGCCATTGGCCGGATCCATTTGGTAGGTCCGCTTGTCGCCGAACCGCGGGGCACTCGACAACGCGTCTCGAAAGGGGCCGTAGAAGGCGGACGCATATTTCGCGGCATAGCTGCAAATCCCGACTTGCGAGAACCCCGCTTCATCCAAGGCTCTTCGAATACAACCGATGCGTCCGTCCATCATGTCCGAAGGGGCGACCAGATCGACGCCGGCCTGAGCCTGCGCCACCGCCATGTTCGCCAACAACGGAAGCGTCGCATCGTTGTCGATCCGTCCATTGATCACCACGCCGTCATGCCCATCCGACGAATAGGGGTCGAGCGCCACGTCGCCGAGAATCAGAAGGTCCGGGGCAGCGGCTTTGATGGCTCGAATCGCGCGCAACATGATGCCGTCCGGATTGAGACTTTCACGCCCATGGGAATCCTTGAGACGATCCGGCACGACAGGAAACAGCGCGATGCCGGCGAGGCCGGCACAGGACGCTTCCGCAACCTGCTCGATAGCCCGGTCGATCGAGACCCGAGCGCAGCCCGGCATGGAGGCGATCGGTGTGACCTGATCGACCCCTTCCTGCACAAACAGGGGCCATATGAGATGCTGTGGGGCGAGCCGATCAGTCGATCGCCTCGCCCGGAGCGACGCCGAAATCGGGTGAAGACTCATTCCCAAGGCTCCTTCACCAGTCGCATCAGACAATCAACCGCCCCGGTCGTGAGCGGTTGGCCTTCCATCACGTTCAACCAGACCGCTTCGCATCGGATGACCGCCGGAGAAATCCTCAATCCATTTTGCTCCACGGCAGCCCGCATGGCCGATGTCGGCCACTCCACAACTTGATTCCATAAGACCCTCATGGCCGGATTGATCCCTTCACCCCCAAGCGTCGCACGCAAAGCCGCCACACCCTCCAACGCCCAAATGTCAGGAAAGGACGGGCGAACCGGCACGAAGACCCGGTCGGCCGCCCGCAGAATGCTCGTCGTCATGTCGGAGAGCGTCGGTGGCCCATCGACGACCATCCACTCAAACATCGGCGAAAACCTGGCAACCTGGTCGTGCACGATCGGCTGAATTTGAGAGCGGGCCACGACGCGGAACCGTTCTCCCCAGCGGCTCGCCCATTCGCTTGCCGTCCCTTGCACATCCGCATCCAATAACAGCACGCGAGCCCCCTGCTCGGCCAACGCCATCGCAGTCGCGATGGCCAGAGTCGTCTTCCCTGTGCCGCCCTTCTGGTGGAGAAACGCGACCGTGCGCATAGGTCCTGCTCACGCGGCGCGTGGCCGCCGATGTCGAATCCGTCCCCCGACGACGGTCATCAGCACCCGACCCCGCACCCGCCATCCGGCAAACGGCGTATTCCGCCCTTTTGAGAGAAACTGTTCCGGATCAACAACCCATTCACACGTACGATCCACCAGGACAATATCGGCCGATGCCCCTGGCCGCAGCGTGCCGCCCGGCAATCCCAGCAAGCCGGCCGGCTTGCTGGTCAAACACTGCACGGCGCGTTCCAAAGACAAGACGCCCTGCTCGACGAGCCGCAGCGTCAGAGCCAGCGCCGTCTCCAATCCCACGATCCCGAACGGGGCTCGATCCATGCCCCATTGTTTTTCATACTCCGCGTGAGGGGCATGGTCTGTCGCAATCGCGTCGATGGTTCCGTCTGCAAGCCCCTCCAGTAATGCGTCTCGGTCTCGCTCGCTCCGCAGAGGCGGATTCATCTTGGCATTGACACCATGCTCACGAACCGCTTCGTCCGTCAGCGTAAAATGATGTGGACAGACCTCGGCCGTCACCGGCAACCCTTTGTCCTTGGCCTGACGGACCAACTCGACTCCAGTGGCCGTGCTGAGATGCGCGACATGGAGGCGGGTGCCCGTGACTTCGGCCAGCTTGATGTCGCGAGCGATCATTCGAAACTCCGCACCGTTCGGCATGCCCTGCACCCCCAACACACGCGACACCGGCCCTTCGTTCATACAGCCACAACCGGACAGAATCAGATCCTCACAATGATCGATCACGGGCAGATCGACATCCGATGCCTGCTTCATGGCCTGTCGCATGACCTCATCGTTCATCACCGGCCGTCCATCGTCAGACAGCGCGACACAACCCGCTTCCTTCAAGGCTCGGAAATCGGACAATTCACGGCCGGCTGATCCCTTGGTCATCGCGCCGATCGGATAGACCTTGGCACGATCGGCTTCGCCGGACTTCCGCTTGATCAACTGCGTCACCGTCGGCTCATCGTTCACCGGCTTCGTGTTCGGCATGCAGCAGATCGACGTGAAGCCCCCCGCCACGGCCGCCGCCGTACCGGTGGCGATGGTTTCCTTGTATTCAAATCCTGGCTCGCGCAGATGGGCATGGAGATCGACGAGGCCCGGCAGCACCAGCAACCCGGTCACATCCAGGCACTTGGCCGCCTGCGGCGGAGGCACATCCGGCGAGACCACCGCATCGACCACTCCATCTTTGATCCACACATCCGCTTCGCCATTCCACTGTCCTGGATCGAGCACCCAGCCACCGGCGAGGACCAGGAAGGAGGACTCCCCCTCTGTGTTGGGCCTATTGACCATCCATCACCATCGGCCTACACTTTACAAAAAGATTCGGACCCGTCCCTGCTCACGAAAGGAGTTCTCCGATGAGCGACCACCCCATCCATGAGCATCACGCCCATCAGCACGGAACGAACTGCGGGCATCCGGCCATCTCCCATGACGGTCACACCGACTATCTCCATGACGGACATCTTCATCATCCGCATGGCGACCATGTCGATGAACATCGGCTTGGTATCACCACGCAGAACCCGGCTGGATGCACACCGACCCATCGCTGCGAAGGGCATGAATCTGAACATCGCCATGGCGCGAACTGCGGACATCAAGCCGTGCCGCACGGAGACCATATCGATTATCTGGTCGCCGGCCATTTGCATTTCGCCCATGGCGCGCATTGTGATGACCATGGGGTCTTACAACTCGCCTAGGAACTACTCGTCGCTATCGGTGCGGGACGCCTGACTCAACGACGTCCCGCGCTCTCCGCTCAGCCGTTGCAGAAACCCGCTCACCTCTGCCGGTCGCATCTGATCGTGCGGTATTTCGACTTCTAGAAACACACCGTCCCGTAGCGCGAAGAGCCCATGCGCGATGCGGTGATGATCCTCCACGCCGACTCCAAACGCCGACACAAAGGCCTCACGACTCACCGGATCCGCACAGCAGAGGGAGTACCCTGCGGCGCGAACATTCGGATGGAAACGGTCGACTTCCCGCCAGTGGTCTTCGTGGTCCGCAGACACATGCACAATCGTCCATTCCGACAGCTCCTCGCTGCCATGTTCCTCAAGCTCCACAATCTGTGCCATACAGGCATGTTTCTGAATATTCGGCAACGTCGAGACCAGGACCAGACCACGGCGAAGTGTATCGGCCGTAAGCGGTGTCTCAGCCAGCCTCGCAGCCGGAATGGTGAACTCGGCGGTCAGGCGATCCCCACGGCGAGGAACCTGCCCCAGCAAGTGAAGTTGATCGCTGCCGAGCTGCGCGGTTCTCATCCTGTCCTCCCCGAGCCCCTTCTCCTGCCTTAACCAGTTGCATCTTTCAGGCTGTTCAAAAAGGGCGTTCAGCAAGGCCGCAAGCAAGTCAAAACCGGAGGCGTACCTTCAGAGGTACGTTGAGGATTTTGACGAGCCGAGAACGCAGCTGACGGCCTTTTTGAACAGTCGGACTAATGCGGCAGCATCGTCAACATCGCAATGGTCACCATACCGGCGATCATCATGGCAAACTGCCAGACCCCCTTGGCTGCTCCCATTCGCCCATGCAACCCTGGGACGAGATCGGCTAACCCGATGTACAAGAAAGACGCCGCTGCTACGCTGAGGGCGTAGGGAACGATTGCCTCCGCATAGCCGAGCCCGCCATAGGCAGCGACAACACCGACCAGCGTTCCCATCCCCGAGAGCGTGTTCCAGAAGAAGGCTTTCCAGCGTGTGAACCCACTGGACAAGAGTATCGTGAAATCGCTCAATTCTTGCGGGACTTCGTGCCCCAACACCGCGAGGGTCGTCACGAGGCCGAGTCCTGGGGACGCCACACAAGCCGCCCCGATGGCGACTCCGTCGGCCATGTTGTGGACCGCGTCGCCGATCAAGATCAGCATCCCGGTCTTTTTCTCTATCCCGTGGGCGTGGTCGTGTCCATGGGGGTGATGGTGGTCTTCCGGCAACTCCCCGTGCGAATGTCGCCAGATCACCGTCCACTCCAGCACAAAAAACAGGACGAGGCCGGCCAAGATCGACAACCCCACTTCGTAGATTGGAATATGTTCCAACGCTTCGGGGATCAGTCCAATGATCGCGGTGGCCAACATCGTACCCGTGGCATAACTCAGCAGATACGGCATCGCCCGATGCCGCCAGCCGTCGGGAATAAATAAGACGACGGCAGCGGGCAGCAACGCCCCGAGGCTTCCGAGTAGACCCATCAGAACGACGAATCCCCAGGATGATTCGGCAGGAAGAGCCATCACGAGCGTTTCTTTTCTTGATAGTCGGCATATCGCTGTTCACAGGGAGTACCCGAGGGGTCTCCCAGGAATCGTGACCACTCACTATGGGTGGAGACATCGACACCTTCGGCTCGAGCTTCCCGCTGGAGGATAACCTGAAGGTCAAGGAGCAGGTCAGACTCGTCGATGTCGGCTTCCGAGTCGGCCCGCAACTGGGAGAACAGCGCTTGGTAGATGCGCTTGAGTTCATCAAGTGAACAATCGAGGGCAAAGCGGCTCTGCTGTTTGGTGATGCGTGATTCCAACGGAGACATAGCGTTCCCCTATCTCTCTGTCCGTTCGTGCGCGATAGCGACCTGTCACGCTGACAGCAGACAGGTCTGCAGCGTTCGATGACACTGCTCCTGATTGTAATTTCGTCCGATCAACACTAGGGCTGGATCCGGTTCCTGTCGTAACCGAACCACGCCGATCCATCGCGTGACCGGGGTGGCATACTGAATCTCGTACAGGTCCTGCTCATCAGAAAACCGGCAGACCCCTTTGACCCGATCAAGGCCGACCGGAAGGTGTTCGAACCACTCGGTAAATCGCCCTCGATGCAGTGGACCGGTCAGAGGAATCGTCGTCACCATCGGATGCGCACGAGTCGACCCAAATGCCACATTTCCGATTCGCCGTTTGGTTCGCCGTTCGCGCGGCTCGAGCAAAGGCACAGGGTCCACGGCAGCCTGCGACACCCGCCACAGCCTGGCATGCCCCCTATCACGAACCAGCGCCGTTCGAAACCGTTCCTGCTCCGCAGTCGCGTAGAGATCTTGCTTGTTCACAATCACTTCGTCTGCATATTGCACCAACGTCGTATACCGAGAACCGATGGGACGCTCAGCATGCTGAACGATCGGTTCGATGACCGCGATCACTTTCTCCAGCCGTACCAAAGCGAGACACACTGAGTCGGTCACGGCCTCGATGACTTCTTCGATGGCTGCGATTCCCGAGCACTCAAGCACCACCACATCGACCTGCTGTTGCCCGACAAGCTCGGCCAGGCCCTCTCCAATCCCGTCACGGGCATCGCAACAGACACAGCCTCCGGTGATGTTTCGGACTGCAGCGGCCGACCCGTCTGCATGAGCGCCATCCAGACTGATCGCGCCGGCCTCGTTCATCAGGACGCCGACCCGCTTGCCGGCGTCCCACCAGAAGGCGAGCAACCGCATCAACAAGGTGGTCTTGCCTGCTCCCAGCGGACCCGCCAGAACATACAGGGGCACGCTGGCTGCTTCAGTCATCGTCGTGGGGCGGAAGTTCCTGCTTTACGCGAGGCAGGAGTTCCGTCAGATTGCACGGCTTATGGTTAATATCGAGCTGGGGGAGGATGATCTTCTCCACCCCCAACCGGCAAGCACCCGTACTGCCGGGCAGGAGAAACACGATCGTGTCGCCGCAGACGCCGGCATCCGCCCTTGACTGGATCGTTGACGTACCGATCTCGCTGAAACTTAACCAACGAAAGAGTTCGCCAAATCCTGGGATGGGTTTGGTATACAGAGACCGTACCGCATCCGGCGTGACATCGCGCTGCGTCACACCGGTTCCACCGGTCACGATGACGAACTCCACTTTCGGATCGGCAGTCCAGCCGGCGATGATGCTCCGAATGGTTTCATAGTCGTCCTTACACAATTTGCGATCAGCTACTCGGTGGCCGGCCAGGAGGAGCCGCTCGACGATCAGATCGCCGCTGGTATCGGTTTCAGGCGTTCGACTATCGGAGACGGTCAGCACCGCTACGGCCACCGAAACATCAGCTTTTGCCGTCATCGCTAGACCTCATGCTCCGACAGTTCAATCACCCGCGTTTTCACCAATCCTCGTTCGCCGAATGAGACGCGCCGACGCCAGGGAAGCCACAGGCCGTTGACGTCCTTATATTCATTGACGTAGCTCTCCATTCCGATCACGGCCTGCCCATCGAGGGAGAAATAAGTCATCACATAGTGGCTGGAATATTGTTTTCCATCCGGCGCATGATCGCAGCGCTCGATGGTATTCACCCGGCGTTCCGTCATCGGCGTCATCCGCCCGATCTGGGTGTACTGACCATCCTTGATCCGGTACCACGAATCGAGTCGCCCCCCGGTCAGCAACACACGGCGGCCTCGCGGATGCGGCACAGCGGGATCATCCTGAGGATCGAAGGACAGTACATATTTTCCGTCGCCCTCCTCGAATGTCGAAAACGCCAAGTGCATTCCCTGAGTCCAGAGCCGTTCTCGCACCCACTCTTGAAGGGTCGCGTCGGCTCCATCCAACGCAACCGTCGTGTCCTTCCTCGGCACCAGACTGACCCGACCGGTGTAGACACGCCCCTCATCGTTCAGCGAGAGTCTCGCTCGATAGCCTCCAAAGCCGGCCGGCCACCGATACATACGACCATGGGCGTCTTGAACCAGCCGGCGCGCTGCCGGATCATCGGCAGGCTTTTCTGCCTGGACTTCCATCGGTTTCATGGTCCCGCTTCCTTGCATCATGACGTCCTCCTTGTCGCACCACTCCATCGTGTCGTCTGACGTTTCTTTCGGCGATTCGTCCGGCGGACGGGCTTCACAAGACAGGTCTCCAGGCCTTCAAGAAATCGTTGCCAGGGCACACGCCGTCCGATGACCACGAGTCGGGCTTGTGATTGTCTGACCCCTCTATAGGGAGTCAGTGCCAACGACCCCATGATCCATTGAAGTTCTTGAAACCCGGTTCGCCCCTGCACTTTCACGAAGCCCTTCATGCGGATCACGGATCGTTCGAACCGTTTCAGCCAGGCTTCGAGACGAACGGGATCAAACGGTTTCAGAATCTTGAAACTCCCGCTCTGATACCCGGTCGCTGAATCCTTGACTGTCCCCTGTTCAACCAATGGCGTCTTCGTCGTCGCCACCCCCGTGAACAGCCGACCTACTTCAACTTCGGCATGCACCGCCCGGACGATCGTGGCTGTTGGATTCACGGCCGTGATACGCCGCTCCACGAGAGCGGCTTGACGACCGTTGATTTGATCCAGCTTGTTCAACACCACCACATCTGCCTGCTGGAGGTGATCTTCCGCTGCGGGCCAATAGGCTCCGAGCTTCAAAAACCGAGGCCCATCGACCATGACGATCACCGAAGCCAAGGTCCCTCTGGCTGTTGCATTCGACTGCGTCAGCGCCTTCTCAACCCCCATGACCACTTGTCCTGTGTCCGCCAGCCCCGTCGTCTCAATAAACAGCGGCGCTCCTTTCGTCTCCTTCACCAGATGCTCCACTTTCTCGCTGAACTCGCCCGACAGATCGCAGCAGATACAGCCGCTGAGCAATGCCTGAAGTTCGATATCTTTTGAGCGGGGATGGTCATGGAGCAAGGCCCCATCCACATCGACTTCCCCGAATTCATTCATGAGCACGGCCGGTTTCACGCCCCTGTCCAGTTCATGCGCCAGTGCCCGCTTGAGCAGAGTGGTTTTTCCGCTCCCCAGAAATCCGGCGATCACATAGATCGGTGTTATCTTGCGGCGGCGGACACGTTCAGTGTTGCTCATGATGGGACTCCTCCCCGACGGTCAAGCCTTTGATATCGGACAAGCCGACTTCATCGGCCGTCTTATGAATCTTGTACTGTTGGGTATTGCCCGGTTCTTTGAGAACGGCGATCACGGTTTCAATCGGCGGACAGCCTGGTTCGCGACATTCCAATTCCGTGACCATCACCGTCGTCTCGTCGTTCAACTGAAACACGTCCCGCGCCCAGGCTTTAATACGATCGGCCTGATCCACCGGGATCGTTCGCCTTCCTCCGAACAGATTCATGACTGATCCTCAATGCCATGCACGGAGAAGAGCGACACCACTCCGTCACTGGCGCCGGTCGCCAACCACTGTCCTTTGGAGCTCCAGGCCACGCAGGACAGTCCGCCCGTCTTGCTCACTTCTTGGCTCAACAGCGGTTTGGTTGTCTGCGGCTCCCAGATGCAGAGCAACCCGTCTTCTCCCACCGTCGCCACAAGCGATCGGTTGGGATGGCAAGCAATCTCCTGAATCCACCCCAGATGTCCCTTGAAGAGCCGACCGCCGGTCCCTTCGAACTTCTTCATGTTCCATGAGACCAACGATGGGCCGGACGCGGTGAACAGGTTGAGCCCGTTATGGTCGAATCGCACCGAGGTGACCTTCACGGGATAGCCGGACATATGCCAGTTCTGCTCACTGTCCGTACGGAACAGATGGACCGACCCGTCGAGGTTTCCCGAGGCCAGGTATTGCCCGCTCGGACTCACGGCAATCGTCAACAGGGCTCCATCGTAAGGAAATGGACGAACCGGCTTCTCCTGTCCGATCTTCCACAGCCAGGCCCCACCGTAGGCTGAGGCGACGACACCGCCTCCACGCGGCATCCAGGTGACGGCTGATATCGTCGTCTTGTATGCCGGAACTTCTGCGGCGAGTTGAGGAGTCGACGCAGGATCGGTATTCCAAATACGAAGCACTTTCCCTGCCGACCCGGCCAGTAACTGGCCGTCCGGCGACCAGGCCAGATGTTCCACCCACGAACCTTGCGCGCCGACGGGGAGCACCGCACGTTCTTCTCCGGTATCGCCGTCCCAAATTCGGACGACTCCGTCCTGCCCTCCCGTCGCCAACTCCTGCCGCGTTGGATGCCAATCCAACGTCAAGGCCGACTCCTGATGCCCCTTCAGTTCGCAGATAGGGTTGAGGGACACCGCTTCCCACACGGCCACCTGGCCAGACGCAGAGCACGCGGCAAATCGGGTTCCATCGGCTGCGAATCCCACGCGATGAACATAGTCACCGAGCATCGCTCGCCCGATCGGACTGAGCGTGACAGCCACCTGGCGCTTGGCTAAACGAGGCATGATCGAAATCCCTTCGTCAGCGCATCGCGATCCAAATCCTTCCCGATGAACACCAGCTGGTTATTGCGGACTTCACTGGACTTCCATGGGCGATCGGCCTTCCCATCGAACAGCATGTGCACCCCCTGGAACACAAACCGATGGTCACGGCCTTCCACGTTGAGAATACCCTTCATCCGATAGATCTTCGTCCCCATCGTACTCAGCACTTCGCGGAACCAGTCGTTCACTTTCCCCTCATCGACCAGTCCGTCCTCAACGAGGGCCACGGAAAACACGCTGGGATCATGCTGGTGCGCCTCTTCTCCCAGGAAGTTGGGATCGATGTCGAGCTTGCGGCTCAGATCAAAGGCACCGATATTCAGTAATCGAGCGATCTCGATCCGGGCATCTTTCGTCCGGTGAATCTTGGCCATCACGTTGATGGCCCGAATGCGGGCTTCCAACTTGTCGACCTCGTCGGACGGGACAAGATCGATCTTGTTCAACAAGATGACATCGGCAAACGCGATTTGCTCCTTGGCTTCCGGACTCGTGTCGAGATGCTCCCAAATATGTTTGGAATCGACGACGGTCACGATGCCGTCCAGCAACAGCCGCCGCTTCATCTCATCATCGACGAAGAATGTCTGCGCAACCGGTGCAGGATCGGCCAATCCGGTCGTCTCGATCACCATGTAGTCGAATCGATCCTTCCGCTTGAGCAGATTCCCGATGATTCTGAGCAAATCGCCGCGCACGGTGCAGCAGATGCAGCCGTTGTTCATCTCAAAGATCTCTTCATCCGCCCCGATGACGAGCTGGTTATCGATCCCGACCTCACCGAATTCGTTGACGATCACCGCCACGCGCTTCCCATGTTCGGTCGTCAAAATACGATTGAGTAACGTCGTCTTTCCCGCCCCCAGAAAGCCGGTCAAGACCGTGACCGGCACCGGATCCATCAGTTCAGCCGTAGTCGCCATAGACACCTCCTCCTGTCATACACTGTCAACCTATCGTCTGGGACACCTTCTGCAGGAGAAGATCGTATGCCGTGCTTCAGGGCAAGGAAGGACGGCCATCCCCTTACGTGCCGGATTCCGGGAAGCGGAATACGGCAACGACCCGATCTTCCCCGCACAAGGTGCAGAGAAACACGATCGACAGAACACGCTAATCAGAGTGATTGACTATGATGAGGAAGAAGGAGGACCGCGGACGGAATCGGATGATCGAGCAACTGATGCGAAAACAAGAGTCAGCGGAGTGACTGTCGTGACCAGGACAGCAGCAAGGACCGGCGGGGGCGTGACTGAATGCAGTCCGGCGCTGGCCGCATGGTCGAGCCAGGCACAGACATCCTGCTCTGAATGTTCAGGGGAGGTACCCGCCGCGAACGTGTGCTCGATCAGCAACGGCTGGAGCGTCAGCACCAACAACACGTAGCCGACAACGAGCGCCCACCGGCTCACCGGGCTGAGACAGGCCTTTACCGGCATTGCGGGCACCATCCGAAAAACTCCAACGCATGACCATCAACAGAGAATCGAGTCTGTTCTTCAATCAGCTTCGTTAACTTCTTCAACGGGCAGAGCATCAGATCAACGATCTTCCCACAGCTACGGCACTGAATATGGTGATGATGGGCCCGGCCGTGAACCACCTCATACCGCATCTGCCCTTCATGAAACCCAACGGCATTCACCAGCCCAAGCTCTTGGAGCATCGCCAGGTTACGGTAGACCGTCACAAGATCGACACCCGTTTTGGCCTTGACCAAACCCGCATGTACCTCGGCCACTGTAACAGGGAGTGTATTCCGCTCAAGAACGGCGAGAATGGCCTTTCTGGCCTTCGTCAGCTTCTTCCCACCGGCCTTGAGGCTCTTCGCGATCGCGGTTTCCACAGTGACCTCTTACATGCAGACTGTTTGCATTTACCAGCTCCCGACATAGCATGTCAAGCAACCGCTTGTGTATCCTCGCTCTTAAACTGGACGAGGAAGGGAGCGCCGATACCAGATGGCCATCACCATCGGTAGGTGATACTCCCCACCACAGTCCGCTGCGCGCCGGGGCTGCAAAAATCGCTCCCGCTTCGCGAAAAGCATCCGTAATGATCCTGGTTCAACAGATTATTCACGTTGACTGCGAGTCGGTAATTCTTCCAGACATAATCCACCATGGCATCCCCTAGGACAAAACTCGGGACATTGAAGGTGTTGGTCTCATTGCCATAGGTCGATCCTGTATATCGCGCTCCGCCGCCGACGCCCAATCCTTTGAACATCCCGTTTTGCACCGTATATTTCCCCCAGATCGACCCGAACTGTGCCGGCGTCTGCACGAGTCGTTTCCCTTTCTCCGTGGGGTTGACGGTTTCCAGCAACTCATTGTCCAGGAACGTGTAGGACGCGATCAGGTCGAGTCCCGACTTGAAACTCATTAGTCCTTCGAGCTCCAACCCACGGGAACGCGCCTTCCCCCGCTGTACCGGCAAAAATGTTCCGGGGTCGAACTGCACAAAGTTTTCCCTCGTCAGGTCGAACAACGCCACCGTGAACAACGTCCGCGTGCCCGGCGGCTGATACTTGAGCCCGAACTCGTACTGTCGGCCGGTCTCCGGCGTAAACGGCTGGCCAGAGGCATTCATCCCGATCGACGGTAAGAAGAACGTCGACCAACTCACATAGGGCGCGAATCCACTGTCGAACAGATACGTCAAGGCGGCGCGGCCTGTGGCTTTCTGATCATCCTGCTCGCGTATCGTCCCCGTGAGGTTGTTTCTGATCTTGTTACTGCTCCAATCGTGCCGTCCTCCCACCGTCAGCAGCCAGTGCTCCAGGAACTTGATCTGATCTTGGACATAGAGGCCGGTTTGAAACTGAGTCGTCTGCTGATCCAGAAAGGTCGGAGGCGGAAGGAACGACGTCCCGAAATCGTTGGGATTGAAAATATCGATGGGAGACGCGCCTGCAAATGTTTGCCGAGAATGCACCCCGATTCGCTGGAAGTCGAGACCAGCCACGACCCGGTGATAAAACGGGCCGGTTGCAAACGCACCTTGCATCTGGTTGTCGAGCGCAAACGAGGTCAGGTTCCCAAAACTCCCGAAGACACCGCGCTGAACGGTACGCAGATCGGGGTCGAATGAACTGCTGAACACCGTCACATCGTCTACCCGCGTCTGGTTGTACCGAAACTTTTGCAAGAAACTCCAGTTCCCAGGCAACTGATGCCGCAATTCATACCCGAATGAGGATTCGACGCGGTCATACTTGTCCACGCCCGGTTGCCCCGTAAAACGATGGCCGACGATACGGCCGTTTCGATTAAACCGCAGTGACCCATCGGCGGGGATGGCTTGCGAACTGCCCAGGGTGTCTTTCTGGTAGTTTGCAAAGAACGTCACCTGCGTGTCGGAGCTGATTCGCCATGTCAGCGCCGGGGCGATGTAGACCCGGTCGTTCGGCACATGGTCGAATTGCGTGCCGCTCTCGCGGAAGAGGCCGGTCAACCGATAGGTGAACGTATCACTGTCGGTGAGCCGTCCACCAAAATCCATCCGTCCTTCGTATCGACCAAAGTTCCCGACCAAGAATTGGAGCTCCCGGAGAGATGTGGTGGTAGGTCGTTTGGAGATATAGTTGAGCAATCCGCCGGGACTCCCTTGTCCGTACAGAAACGACGCTGGCCCACGCAAGATGTCGACCTGCTCGGCGCCGTAGGGCTCCAAGCTATACCCCAGGGCAAAGCCTGGATTGCGCAACTGCAATCCGTCTTTGAACAACCCGTCGGTGGTGGCATCGAACCCGCGAAACCGGAGCCACGTAAATCGGGGCTCATACCCGAATGTTTCGGCCTGCACGCCCGCCGTATAACGAAGCGCTCCTGCCATCGTGTTGACTTCCTGCGCGTCCATTCGCTTTCGCGTGATCACCGTGATGGATTGCGGCGTCTCGATCAACGGAATATCGCTCTTGGTCGCCGTCGTCTGACTTTCTGCCGCATAGCCTCGCTCCTTCACATCTTTCACGACAACCTCCGGAACCGTGACGGGTTTCTTTGTAGAAACGTCCTCCGGTTCGGGCAACGGATCGGACGCCGCCACTGTTTGAGTTTCATCCGCAGGCTCTGATGTCCGGGATGCATTCGCCACCAACGTTCCCGTGCGCGGTGCGGCCATACGAATACCGAACGAAGAACGTGACAAGAGTTTCGCGAGCGCCGCCTCCGGCGGCATCTCTCCGGAGACACCATCACTCTGGATACCTTCCACCATCTGGTCGTTGTATACCAATTGCCAGCCACTTTGACTGACAAAGACTGACAGGGCATCTCGTAGAGATTGCTCCTGGATTTCAGACACTATCGTGGTCCGTTCGATCAGCGGCGCCGTCGGCGACGGAGGATCGGCCCATGACGCAGTGGCCAACAAACAGACAATACTGACAATGACACACACTTTTCCTCGACCGCTTCCCTGTCTATCTCTTGATTGGTTCACGATGATCCTTTCATTGCATTCAAGCTTGACACGTATGCATCAGCTCCCTCGAGGCTTAACGCTCGGATGCATACGTCTCGCAGAGCAGCCTACAGACCTTCTCATCGGGCGGATGTCGGACACACCCGTCCGGTGCACACTCTTTTCAACAATCGCCGACCATGAGGATGTGAGTGAAAGAGTTGCCTGCGATGCTGCTACATCCCGCAAGACAAGCACTCCTTTGCCCCCACTATGGTAGACCTGCGTCTTTCTCAACCATCACTGG
The DNA here is from genome assembly GCA_964435885.1 of uncultured Nitrospira sp. Taxonomy (GTDB): domain Bacteria; phylum Nitrospirota; class Nitrospiria; order Nitrospirales; family Nitrospiraceae; genus Nitrospira_D. The sequence goes on from CAYTAS010000015.1 coordinate 21,654, forward strand.
TGGTGCACGATCCAGAATGCTCAACCACACCCATATTCCTCCGGCAGCCGCCAGGAGAATGACAATTGCGGTGGCCAAACTAAGAAACACGGGGAGTTCGTCCAGAAAGCGGTGGGACCGTCTCGTCATGGCTCGTCCTTCCGCTCAATGTCGGCAGTACCGCAAAGCACGCAACCCACCTCAAATCCGCATAATGTCATCTAGTGGCACACCTCGCTTGCCGTCGATCGAGCGGTCTTGGAGGTCTGACCAAGTGGGGGCTGCGCCACGATCGAAGCCAGTCGCCCGACCGTTTCGGCAAACACCTGAAACTCCTCCCGTGTGAAGTGAATGGTCATGGGTCCGCTTGTGAAGCGGAGTCCTCCGCAATCGCACAACACTAATTTCATCGCCTGATCCGTTCTGAGCATCTTTTCCACGTTGCATTTCTCCTTTATGTTGGTTTTGCGGTCATTACTTGCGCACATGGTGGCGTGCCGGACTGATAGCCCGGCTTGAGCGCACCAGCATTTCTTCGCGATACCAACCACAGTTCACGCACTTCCAATAGTTCGCGTGGTAGAAATCCATCGGCCGTTCTCCGATCAACAACCCTCCGCATTTGGTACAAACTCTCGGCATAGCACCTCCCTCCCGACACGGGTCGACGGTGGCTGTTCGCCGTCGTGGCTCCAGATTGCCACACAATAAAAAAGCCCAAGGCGTCTTCCGACGCCTTGGGCTCCGGTCTTCACGACCTCTGGCCTCGCTCCTGAATCGCGCACTCGATAGTCCGTGCGCTTTTCAACTCATCTTATGTGATATGAGTTCTCAATATCATTACTTCGCTCTTCCTGTCAACCCCCGCTGATCGGTTTTTCACGCCATCTGCCTTACGAAAACCATTTCACCCCGTCGCCGGCATGTCGATGCTGCCGTCGATGCGCCCGTCGCTTGAGCCACCACATGCGCAGCGCGGTGACATAGAGCACGAGGGGGATGAATCCGGCGAAGAACACAATCCATCGACCGATAAGACCGAACGCTTCGCCGTTGTGCAAGGGGAAGAGCCAAGCAAGAAAGGTTTCGCCGGCGGTAAATTGCCGCCAATCGTGGACGCGCAAGACCTTGCCGCTGTATTGATCCAGCCAGACCTGGCTTTGGCCGATCGATTCCATGACCTCACCCGGCTGGCGCAGGCTGACTTGATAGACGCCCATGTCCCCGTGGGGAATACTGATATATCGCAACTCCCCTTGGGGAAACACTTGACGAGCGAACGCGACAGCTTCCTCAACCGACAATGGCCGGGCGTCCGAAAGAGACAGGGATTGCATCGCTTCTTCCTTGGAAAACTCCTGCACGGGAGAAAAGAGCCGGACGATCGGCACCACGTAGTCGCTGAATTCCAGGTACACGCCGGTGAAGGCCAGTATTCCCAGAATGATGGCGCTGTACAACCCGCTGAGTTTGTGGCAGTCATAGTGCCGGCGGATGACGCTGCCGTTTCGTGCAACGGTGAATGCCTGGCGCAGCCTGCCCGGACGCGGCCACCAAAGATATAGGCCCGTGCCGATGGAGACGAAAAGAAAGATGGCGACGAAACCCACGATCGTCTCGCCGGGATCATCCATCAGAAGTGATTCATGCAACTCATAGATAAACGAGACCAGATACCCGCCCCATTCTCGGTCCCGACTCAATACCGCACCGGTGCACGGATCGATGGTGACCTGATACCACCGAAACCGGTCGAGCTTGTCGGTCGGCACTCGGTGCCAGGCTTTCATCACTTCGTGCTCATGGGATGGCAATTCCACGCCATCTAACCAACCACCGGCAGGAGTCGCACCCTGCGCTGTCGCGACCACTTCGTTCAACGGCTTGTAGGGACCGGAGCCGCTCGTCGTCATCTGTGCCGGATTCAGCCATTCGTCGATGGCTTTGTAGAATACCAGGAAACTGCCCGTGAGGCTCATCAAGACGAACAATGCCCCGCCGAAGAGTCCCAGATAGAGATGTACACGCAACCACAGTCGGCGGAATGGATGGCGGGGAATGGATACGACAGACGGCGAGTCAACGCGGCGCGACTCGGACACAACCGGATAAGTTGTAATCGACGTCCGATCAATCCTATCGTCCAGTTTCAGCATGTACTTGAGCCAAGGCCTCGGTGCAGAGCCAGAGTATCCGCACGGGAGTGGGTGATCAGCAGCCTGATGAATTGAAACGAGACCGGAACGGCATGTGCCGCCATAATCTACTGGCGCTGATTCGGATTGAGGCTGCGAGGCGGCACCCCACGGATCGCCGAATGGTGGATGGCCACGAAGCGCCCGCACCGCGTACACTTAATGACAAGATCGTCCCCCTGCCATCGGGCGATGAGCTTGCCGCAGCGACATCGAACATCCGCTCCCGTGACCGGCGACACACACTCGTTCATGGCACCATCCCCGTGTCATTCTCCACGACACCCACGCGCCCGATCATCTCAGGAACGCCGGACCTCGTAGATGTCCGTCCTACTTGAACGCCAGCTTCGTCAGTTCGGATGCCTCGAGTTCCACTTCGCCGAAATCGGACTGCCCCTTAAAACTGCCCGCGATGGCCAAGACAAAGTCACCCGTCTTGCCGTCCGCCAGCGTAATAGAGACATTGGGCAACGACCCGTTTCCGGACGGCTTGAGATCGATGAATTTGATGCTGTCGAATTTGATCTTGACCGTGGCCGTTCCCCGCTTCACCGGCACTTCTCTGAGTTCATGAGGCACGAACGCCGTCTCGCTGATTTTTTCTTCCCAGTAGAAAATCACGTTTTTCAGGTCCGTCTCGACGCCTTTGGCGTCAGTCGCGGAGGCGTGAAACGCCTTGTCCGCTTTCCCTTCAGTTTTATGCTGCGCCCAGGCTGGGCTGCCCGGTATCCAAATGGCTCCCATGACGAGTAGGACCTGAGTCGCATACATTGTTGCTCGAGTGATCGTCCAGCGATTCATAATCGTTCTCCTTATTCCATATCCAATGTTACCCATATTACCCATCCAACCGATAACTGATGGGGATGAGGATCGTGATCTGCCGTTGACCGAGCGGATGTTTGAGCTTCAACGGCGAAGCTTTCTTCATCACCGCCATCGCCTCCTCATCCAAGATCGCCCGCCCCGAGGTTTCGGCGATTTGAACCCCCAGCACTTCCCCATTATCACGAATGACCGCCGACACCACGACTTTCCCTTCCCAATGGTTCATCCGGGCCAACGTCGGGTACCGTTTCAGCTCTTCGATGCGGCCCCAAAGCATATCCCTGAGCCAACCGTAATCCGCCCGTGTTTCGCGATGAAGCACCTGCCGGTACTCCACCTGACGATGCTCCGTGTGTGGAGCGATCGATTCAACAGGCGCACTCTCCTCGTTCACGGGTCGCTCTGACGATGCCACCGGCGTCTCCACGACAGGGGGCGAGGTCACTGGTTCATGCTCCGTCGCTGCAACAGTCGCATACTCCATCACCGGTTCCGCATTCGCGACCTCGTCCTGGACCATCTGCGTCGTTTCCACCGGCACGGCAGTCTCCTGAAATGCCGGCGGCTGTTTGGCGATCACCGGTTTGGTCTGTTGCACCGGAGGCCTCGGCTTAACGGGAGGAGAAGGAGGCGGTTGCACAACCGGTTCAGCCGGCTGCGACTCCGCGCGCGTCGGCGCTTCCACCATCGAGATCTCCCATTGAAACATCGACGGAGGAAGTGGTGGTTTCATGGCTTCCACCGCAAACAACGCCACGGCAATTCCCATACCATGCAGCAGCACCGACACCAACCACCCCTGTGATTGATCGGACACCAGACGTGTAGGTCGGCGATCGACTACCAGAGTCGTCATGATCGGAGCACCTCCAAACTCACTTGTCGAAAGCCAAGCCCTCTCACCTCATCCACGACCCCTACGAACCGCTCCAACACCGTGACACGATCAGCTCGGAACACGACGGCGGACTTCCTCGAATGCTTCGTGAGCACCGCCGTCAACCCATCTCCCGGCACCGGCTCATCGTTCAAAAACAGCCGGCCGTCGGACGTCAGCGTGAGCATCAGCGGCACGTCGTTGTGATCGTTCACTGCCGTGGCCTTCGCCAATTCCACCGGAACCTGACCGGTTGAAATGAACGTCGCCGTGGTCAACACAATGACGAGGAGGACCAACATCACATCCACCAGCGGAATGACGTTGATTTGGTTTAATTCACGCTCCATGCTGCACCTTGTACAACGTCAGCAGCTCGGAGACGCGCCGGCGTAAGATATTGTTCAGCACGACGCAGGGGATCGCCACCAACAGCCCGATGGCCGTCGCCTTGAGCGCCAGACTGAGGCCCACCATAATTGTGCCGACCGCCATCGCGCCGGACGTCCCCATCATATGAAACGTCAGCATGATGCCCAACACGGTGCCCAAGAGCCCGATGTAGGGGGCATTGGCGGCGATGGTCCCGATCACCACCAGCCGTTTCGTCAAGGCCATTTCCAGCAGCTGGATAGTCTCGAACTGCGTCGGTGTCACCCGCCGGTAGTAGAGCCACCGCTCCGCCGCTACGGCCAACGCCCAGAGACTGAGCGATACCAGTAACCCGATCACCCCATAATCGACCAAGTGCTTCAGTGCATTCATGTTTCCTTCCTACCCTCATTCAGATACTAAAAAAGCCCATAGCCGCCGTACTGGCAACCATGGGCTCCGGTCTTCAAGGACCTCTGGCCTCTGACTGAGACCCTCGATTAGTAACCGGTCTCAGTTAGTGATTTTGATAATTGCTATCAGTACATGATGGAGAGCGGTGCTGTCAATCCCCACTCCCCTCGGCTCTATTCATGGAGGGTCATCACCCCTTCACAAATGGTCTGGGCAGCGCCTTCCTTCCGAACCAGTTTTGCCCCCCCTATAAGAGTGACGAATCTCGCACTGATTTCCTCACCCCCGCACAGCACAAAAGTCGCCTCAACACCGGCCACACAGAGTCACGCACAGGACATGTTACGACAATTCAAGATGATAGCGGTCCACCGTGGTGGCTTTTTGTCGTTCCAGGTTGGATAGCGATTTATTGTAATCGACGATGGCCCGTAACTCATTGCCTTGCGCCGTCGCCAGATCGCGCTGGAAATCGAGCACGAAACGAGTGGTGCTGAGCCCAACCCTCTGAAGTTTCGCGTGAACGAGCTGCCGTGGTCACTTCCTAACCCTAAAGCCCCCATTGTTCCTTGCGAGGGAGAGCGTCGGAAGCAATTGATTGCGGGCATATTGCTTATTCAGCTCGCTGGACTCGATATGCTTTGGGGCCTGGACGACTTCCTGTCGCTGTTCCATTGCGGTCTCGATGGCCTCCTCGAGACTGAGCGTCTCCTTAGACGTGAGGGGCATCGAGCTGTCCCACGCCATGGTCAGCTTCCTCCCCTCCGGGAATCCCGCCGCAATGGACGGCAGTTGCGCTTTGATGGCCCGTGCGACATCTTCCTGACGAACCCGGATAGCCTTCGCAGTAGGCGACCATGAGCAATTCAAATTGCTTCGATGTGTGGAGCGTCCCTTCTAGGGACACGCTGAACTCCACTTGATCGCTTTCGATACGGCCGGCTGGAATCGACGCAGCCTGATTCCGGATCGGCTCCTCCACGTCTTGAACGGTAAGACGACGCGCCGCCAGGCGATCGAGGCCAAATACCATGCTCTTCTCCTGCCGAAGAAAGACGGCCTCCTCAGGAATGAGTAATGCCCGAGGCTCTTCCCCAAGAGTCAACCGAACGGTGACATCCAAACTGGATGGATTCCGTGATCGACCCGACGGCGACGGGGGCAACTTCGACGCTCGTGTGGACCTCAACCTCAGGAACAAGAGTCGAAGACACGCTTGGGGACCATCCTCCCAGTTTCACCGCTACCACACCTATCAACGCGAAGGCTCCGATCACGCCAACAAGGGGTTTCGATTTCATAGTGAGGGTCGCAACTCACATCTCATGGTTGGATTGATACAGTTGAGGGTAGCCATATATAAGACGGATGAGCCCCCATAAGCCTCACCTCGCTTCTCGGATCTCGGATTAAAACTCTTACGCAGCGGTTAGGACGTCTTGCAGAATTCCACAATTTTCATTTAGTCTCCAGGGCACTGTTTTGCTCGCACGATCGGCTCATCGCGCTGTCGCATTGTGGAGGATGAAATCGCCTTATCAGAAGCCACAACTCTAGGGAGGCGTCAGACCAGGGTGTAACGATACTATCTTGCCGGATTACAAACTTGGCAGATAGCCCAGTAGAAAGCCCCACACGCGCCGAAGCTCAAAATCCGATGACGCCTATGCGAACCATTCTTTCAGTTGCACTTCCATGCTGGCTGGCCATCGTACTGTTAGCGGCAAGCCTGCACGGCGTCGCACGAGCGGAAGCGGCTGATGACGAGACGGCGGAGACCATCGTCCACATGCTCGATTACGTCGGGGTCGACTACTCTGAATCCGTTCAGAACGGTCAGGTGATCCTGCAGGAGGAATACGCCGAGCAACGAAGCTTTGCCGCCCAGGTCCTCACATTGCTTGGCCAGTTACCATCGACTCCAGAGCAAGGCATCCTCGTGCAACAGGCACGCGATCTCGTGGCCCGCATCGAGGCCAAGGCGTCGGGCACCGAGATTTCTGCCCTCGCCAATCAATTGCTGACCGGCGTGATTCAGGCGTGGCAGTTGAGTGTGGCTCCACGACAGCCCCCCGACCTCGTGGATGGCGGGCAGGTGTTTGCGCAACACTGCGCTGGATGCCATGGTTCGCAGGGCCAAGGCGATGGACCGTTGGCCACCGGGATGGATCCAGCCCCCCGCAACTTTCATGATGAGGCCCGCATGCGCCAGCGCAGCCTCTACGGCCTCTACAACACCATTACACTCGGGGTACCCGGCACCCCGATGCGGGCCTTCAAGGAACTCTCCGAAGCCGACCGTTGGGCGCTGGCCTTTTTCGCCGCGAGCCTGCGCGCCGATCCTGCCGTCCTGTCGAAAGGCGAGTCACTCTGGCGGCAGGGAGAGGGGGCGAGTACCTTCCAGCATGTGCGGGCCTTAGTGGCGAAATCCCCCGTCCAACAATCCCCGTCCGACTCCGCCCTCGATGCCGTCCGCGCCTACCTCACGCAGCAGCCGCACGTACTATGGAGCGCAGGCCAAGAACCGCTGGCCTTCGCGCGAGCCACACTCGATGAAGCCGCACAGGCCTATGCCAAGGGGAACCGAGACGAGGCACGGCGCCTCGCGATCGCCGCCTACCTCGAAGGCTTCGAGTTGATTGAATCGGCGATGAGCAACGTTGACGCGCCGTTGCGCGCGGAAACCGAGCGGGAAATGATGGCGCTGCGCACGGCCATCGACGAAGGTGCGCCCTCAGAAGCCGTGACCGCCCAGGTGATGAAACTCACGGCTCTCCTCGACCGCGCTGCGGAGAGCCTTTCCGGTACCCGCTTATCCCCCGATACGGCCTTCATGAGTTCGTTGGTGATCTTGCTGCGCGAGGGGCTGGAATCGATTCTGATCATTTCGACCATCGTCGCGTTTGTCGTCAGGACCGACCGGCGTGATGCTCTCCCCTACATCCACCTCGGGTGGATCGGCGCTATGGCACTGGGCCTCGTGACCTGGGTGCTCGCCCGCTACATGCTCAGCCTTTCCGGCGCCAATCGGGAATTAACCGAAGGCATCACCGCCTTGCTGGCTGGGGCCATGCTGCTCTACGTCGGCTGGTGGTTGCACAGCCGCTCGAACGCGCAAGCCTGGAACCGGTACGTCCGCGAGCAACTCAACAGCGCGCTGGCCAGACGCACGCTGTGGGCGATGGCCGGCGTCTCGTTTCTCGTCGTGTACCGGGAGCTGTTCGAGATGATCCTCTTCTACGAAACGTTGTGGTCACAAGCCGGGGCAGCCGGGCATCATGCCGTCTTGTGGGGCGTTGGCGCAGCGACGGGGTTGCTGGCGCTCGTCGGCGGCCTGATCCTCCACTACAGCGTCCGTCTGCCGATCGGGCCGTTTTTTGCGGGCGCCTCACTCCTGTTGGCGCTGATGGCGGTGATCTTCGTCGGAAACGGCGTGGCGGCGCTGCAAGATGCCGGTGTGCTCGGTGTGACGCGGATCCGCTTCGTCTCTCTCCCCCTGCTGGGTATCCATCCGACCGTGCAGACGCTTGTTCCTCAGGCGCTGATTCTTACCATCATCGCCGGAGGAGTTTGGGCGAACCGACCGAAGGAGCAACAGCGCACGCAGACTTCGGATGCCTCCGCTAATTGAACTCCAGCTTCACGGATCCGATCACGGTCAGGGGAGCGCCCGGATAGAGAGCCAACCCCGAGAACTGAGAGCCGACGAAGTACCGCTGATCGAGGAGATTGGTGAAATTGATAGCCGCCAAGAGGTTCGTCCTGTGGAACAGCTCCGGTTTTCGGTAGTACACGGCCGCATCCAGCCGGGAAAAACCAGGCATGTCGAACGGCGTACCGCAATCAGCCTGATTTTGGCATGTGATGATGCCTTGGCGACGTCCTTGTGCATACATGCCCACACCCGCCCCAAACCCCTTAGCCAGCAAATCCATCTTGAACAAAGTACGTCGTCCACAAGCTCCCCTGATGGAGCGGCACATTCGCGAGCCGACTCCCGATGGCGAACACATTGTCCTCTGTGACTTTCGCATCGGTATAGGCGTAGGTTGCGATCACGTTCCAGCCCGGCCAAATCTCCCCATTCAGATCGAATTCGAACCCCCGACTGCGCTGCTCGCCAGCGGTAACCGAGAAGGCCGGACCGTTGACAGGATCAGCCGTCAACACATTTTTCTTCGTGATATTAAAGGCAGCCAAGATCGCGCGGAGTCGTCCGCCCCCCGATTGAAACTTCAGACCGCCCTCGATGGCCTTTCCTCGTTCAGGCCGAAAAATGTCGCCGGTGAAGCTGCGCGCTCCCGCGACCTGCTGGGGAAAAGATTCCGTGTCGTTGGCAAAGATCGACACCCACGGTCACGGTTGATACGCGGCCCCGATCGAGGGGGTGCACGCGGTTTCCGTTTAATTGGTCCCTCGTGTGCTCGGATCGAAATCATCCGGTCGACCCCTCTCTTTTTGCTCGATCACATCGTATCGTCCACCCAGATGCACGTGCAGGTTTGGTAGAAGATCGATCTGATCCCCGGCATAGCCGCCTAGAATACTGTTTGTGCTGAGAAAATTACCGGCGCAATCAAGCAGCCCATCGGCGAAGAGGCGCTGCGCAACCGCAACTGCGCGTTCAACTCATGCAGCAGGCTCAGCGTGGCCTTGCCTGCATTGGTTTCTCGTCGACGAGTCGGATCACCCAGGAATCGACCGATCGGAATCGACGCCGACTTGCCACCCAACGTAACAATACCTCGATCGATCGGCGACTTGTCGTAAACGTACTCTCCTTCGAATCGCAAAGTGGTCCGCGGCCCAATCTCCCATCCGATCGTGGGAGCCAGAAAAATACGATCGGTCTTCACACCTTCTCGGAAACTCTCGGCCGACTCGTACAATCCATTGAACCGATAGGTCAGCGACTTGCTTTCGTTCAAGGGCCCGCCGACATCGATGGCTGGACGGTATAAGATGTAACACCCTAACAGCATCTCGGCGGCATAATATGGATTCTTTAAGCGGGCCTTCGTGATCTGATTGATCACTCCTCCAGGATCGGAACGGCCATACAGGTAGGACGGAGGCCCCTTCACCACCTCAACACCCTCGAGGTTGATGACATCGTGCGGAACTCGAGTGCCGAATGTGCCGTCATCGGGAAAGCCATTCTTGAACACGCTCAAGTTGGTGGGAAATCTTCTAATCATGAACTCGCCGCCTCGCCCGCCTGCCGATTGAGACAGAAACACGCCGCTCACGTTGCGCAACGCGTCACTCCTGCGAATCACTTTTTGATCCTCAGCTTGTCTTATCTCTCACGCCGCCTCTTGTTTCTGTCAACCGTCTTTTTCCTCCCTCGGAATGAGAGACACCTTACAACTAAGGTTTCCTCGCTTTCTATACAACCACTCGACCCGAACCCAGCGACGGATGCATCTTAATGACCATTATCATTCATGCTGTCTGATACTTCCTCAAGAGGAAGCGCCCATGTTACGATGCAACCGATGTTCATCGACACCCATACCCATCTCGACGACACCCGGTACAACGACGACCGCGAGGCCATGATCACCCGAGCCCGGGAAGCCGGTGTAGAAGCCTTTATAACTATCGGCTGCGATCTGGCCACTAGTCGAGCCGCTGTCGCGCTTGCCGATCAATATCCCTTCGTCTACGCCTCGATCGGAGTCCACCCACACGAGGTCAAACACATCGATGATGGGTGGTATGGCGAATTCCATCGGCTGGCCCACAATAAGAAGGTCGTGGCTTATGGCGAGATCGGATTGGACTATCACTACAACCACTCGTCGCCCAAAGAACAGCGCGAACGCTTCCGAGAGCAAATTCAGTTTGCACGCGAGCTCGGGCTACCCGTGATTATTCATACGAGGGAAGCCCAGGAGGACACGGTTGCGATTCTAAAAGAGGAGAACGCCTCAGAGATCGGCGGGGTGCTTCACTGCTTCTCCGGAGATGCCTGGCTGGCGAAGGATGCCCTGGATCTGGGGTTCTATCTATCGTTTTCTGGAATTCTGACGTTTCAAAACGCCACCATGCTGCGCGACATCGCCAAGAATACGCCGCTGGACCGCGTGTTGATCGAAACTGACTGTCCATACCTGACCCCCGTTCCCTATCGCGGCAAACGGAACGAGCCAGCCTATGTGTCTCACGTCGCGAAACAATTGGCTTCTCTCTCTAATCTCTCCATCGATCAGATCGCAGAGCAGACCAGCAACAACGCGAAACGTTTCTTCAAAATCGCTTAAGTCGGCGGTCTCGCTGCCGCTGAGACTTTGGTAATTTTCTGGGATTCCCTTTCTTGTCCGGTCCGCGCCGTGAGTGGCCGTCATCGCCCGTGTCCAGTTCCTTATACGGCATCACGCCGGGAGCTCGCGATGAGCCTCGCAGTCTATTCACGAACTCTTCCGCCTTCATCACCAGGGCCCCATGGGCTCTGGCTGTCGCGATGATCTCGTGATCAGAGCTGACCACCGCACATTCCGCCCCATACTCCCGTGCCAATCGCTGAATGACCTGATCCGCCCGTTCCCCTCGCTTCGAGTACACGACTTGGACGCCAGCTCGATGCTCTCGCTGTTCGGTCGGATGACCCTGCTGCCAGCCGTCAAAGACCACCGTAATGGCGTGATTCTTTCGATGTCGGTAGCTCGCCAAGTCACGCAGCAATCGTTCGCGAGCTGATTCAAGCTCTCTGCTCAGTCGGCCTTCAGCTGACAACAGATTATACCCATCGATGATTAGGTGCATCGGTATCCTCGACGCTACCGCGAGTTTGTCCGGTCAGTCAATACAGGCGCGGGCCTACCTAACCGGTGTAATTCTTGACAAGTTGTGAGACATCTGAGAATAGTTTGCAAGAACGACTTTTTGTTTAACTCCATGAGAAATCCAGTCTCACGACGGCTGTCCGTACGACCCTTTGCCATCCTTGTGTCTTGTGCCATCCTGCTCTTCTTGGCGGATGCGATGGTGATTCACACCGCCTGGTCCGGTACTCAGGATTCCCGTCACCCCAAGGTCTCAACCCAGACGAAGAAGGCTCGCCTGCAAGAGACGCCGACTTCTCTCGCTCCCATCACCGTCATGGATCTTCGTGCCACGAGCAGTCCAAGAAAATCCAGGCTTGTGCTGGATCTTGATCGCCAACCCGACATCACAGAGAAACGCGTGAACAATCCGAGTCGTGTGGTGATCTCACTTCCCAACGCCTCTCTGAGCCAAACCGCACAGACGAAGGTAGATGACGGCACAGTCCCGGCTCCCTTCATCGTCACTCAAATGCCTCCCCATTCCGTCATCATATCGATTCCGACCGCCTCTTACGGATCGTACAGTCAGTTCACACTGTCTGATCCACCGCGGTTAGTCATCGATGTGGTCCCTCCCCTGGAACAGAACTCTCCTCAGACCGAAGAGACGCAGACCACCGCACCGGCCGGCGAAGGGCAGAGCGCACCGCGTTCCAACGGCGATGCGATCACCCAGCCGGCCTCGCCCCGTGCCAAAGACTATACAACGATTGTGATCGATCCTGGCCACGGAGGAAGAGACCCTGGAGCGCTCGGTCTCCGACGGACGGCGGAAAAGGACATCACGCTGAATATCGCACTCCGGCTCAAGGAGCTTCTCCGTAAACGCCAGGGCCTTCGCGTGTTGATGACTCGGGATCATGACGTCTATGTTGAGCTCGAAGAACGGGCCAAGTTTGCCAACAGCCATGGCGCCGACCTCTTCGTATCGATCCATGTTAATTCCCATCCGTCGCGCTTAGTCAAAGGCGTCGAGATCTATCACTTCGGAGAAGCGAAGGATCAGCGAGCGCTGGAGGTGGCGGCGCGAGAGAACGGCACGCCCATCAGCAACACCGGAATCGGATGGGAATATCTCGTCGCGGATCTCCTGACGACGAAGAAAATCGAGGCGTCGCTGGAGCTCGCGTGGAACGCGAAGCAAGCAATGGTCACCCAGATGAAGGGGTCCTATGACGTCATGGACCACGGGGTGAAGACAGCCCCATTTTATGTGTTGAGATTTACGAGCATGCCCAGCATTTTGGCGGAGGTTGCCTACATTTCCAACCCCGACGAAGAAGCCCTTCTTCGAAACCCACGATTCATCAACGGTGTCGCTCAATCGCTTTACCAAGGAATCCTCTCATTCCTTGCCAATAACAAGTAAGACCACCGATAATTCCCCTGATCATCAGAATCCCCTTGCATCATGGCGACCGTTAAACTCATCCTTGAATATGATGGCGCGGGCTACGCGGGTTGGCAACGGCAACCCGATCGGCCGACGATTCAAGAAACTGTGGAGGCCGCTGTTTTTGGTGTCACTCAAACCCATGTACCGGTCATCGGGGCCGGACGCACCGATGCGGGGGTTCATGCGCTGGGACAAGCGGCGAGTTTCCGTATCGACCGTGAGATGACGCCGCGTGAATGGACCAGAGCTCTGAATGCGCATCTCCCTGCGAACGTGGTGGTTCGCTCAGCCGCCCTCATGCCGGACGCGTTCCACGCACGGCACTCGGCCAAAGGCAAACTCTACGAATACCGAATCCTGAACCGCCAGGAGCGTCCAGCCATCGCACGTGCCTACTGCTGGCATCTCCATCAACCACTCGATGAGGCTGCGATGAATGCGGCAACTTCCCACCTCATCGGCACGCACGATTTCTCCTCGTTCCAGACTCAGCCGACCGAGAACGAGGACCTCATTTGCCGGTTACAGCAACTTGCCGTCACTCGGGAGGGAGACCGGTTGCGAATCGAGGCCTATGCCGACCGATTCTTGAAGCAGATGGTCCGATCAATCGTTGGCACACTGGTTGAGATCGGTCTGAAGAGGCGGCCGCCGGACAGTCTGAAAAACATCCTCACAGCGCACGACCGTTCCGCTGCCGGCAAAACGGCTCCACCGCAAGGACTCTTTCTCGTACGTGTGGATTACGATTGACGATGATCTCGAAGACAGAAGCTTAAAACTCTCCCGCTTGGACCACATCATCAAGGCTGTTGATATCCAGCCAATGGCCGACCGTATAGAGCACTCGAATCGCGTGCCGACGCTTCAGCAATTCCTGCAATAGCTGAGGGATCCCTGCTTTGCGGTTAGCCGGGTCGGCCATCATCATGGCAAGAATCGTCTGGAGCTGAACACCTCCGGCCGGAGACACTTTGAGAAACCCCATCCAGACGCCATGGATGCTCTCTCTTGAAACCGTATCCCCAAGCTGTTTGAGATAGATCTTCGCATTGAACGCTTTCTTGGAGTTTGGTAACGAGCATTCGACAAAACCGCCCAGTCGAGCGTAACTGTTTTGGTTTTGCCAATCACTGTCGACGAAGATCACGAAATCGTCATTTTCCTGGCACAGCGCCTGAGGGATGTACTTATTGAACAACACGTCACCGTACGAGATGATCAGATCCTTGGTCACGCCATTCCGCGCATGCACCGCTTTCTCCAAAGAATACAGCTCGCCGGTCTCGGCAAAATCGTCGTTGTCCAGATACGTCAGGTTAGGCAGCGTCACGGCCTCCTTCTTATAGCCACGGACAACCGTGATGTCCTTAATCCCTACGGCATTGTAGCCGTCCGCAATGTGGGCCAAGATCGGCGTGCCTTGAATCTTCACCATCGTCTTGGGCTGGTTCTCGGTCAGCTCTCGCAGTTCCTCGCCACGCGAAGCGGCCAGGACGATTGCGCTCGTGTTTTCGGCGCTTCGCGGAAGATAGCGATCCTCGGCATCTTGAAGTTCAGCGGCGTTTTGCAGGCGGAAGATCTCGGACACCGGTGCGACTTTGTCTTCGATGGAGAGCAGATGCTCTTGCTCCTTTAATGTCCACGCCGTCTTCTGCATGGCCGCGACGGCCGCCCGCAACATGTGGTTCGCCCAAATAACCATTGAAATCCCGTGTTGTCGAAATACTTCCGTGGGCGTGGCGTAATATTTGGTGGGAACGATCACCACAGGGCATCGATTTCCCCATTCTTGCTTGAACGCCAGGATCTCATCCGGCACCGACAGGGCGCTATGAATCAGGATGCCGTCGGCGCCAGCCTGGCGATACGCCTCGGCCCGGCGGAGGGCCTCGGCCAACCCCCATCCACAAATGAAAGCTTCCACCCTGGCGATAATGCAAAAGTCAGGATCGGTCTGCGCGTCCTTGCCCGCCTTGATCTTCCCGCAGAACTCATGCATGTCCGCCATCGGCTGTGCATCCCCTTTGATGAAGCTGTTCGTTTTGGGAAAGAGTTTGTCCTCGATGCAGACTGCCGCGATGCGGCGCTGCTCCAGTTTGCGGACGAGCCGTTGCATGTTATTGAAGTTGCCGTACCCTGTATCGCCATCCAAGAGTATTGGTATCGTAGTCGCATCGGACATGAATTCCAGATCCTCCAGGACCTGTGTCCAACTCGCTTCATTGTTGTCACGAACACCGAATTGAGCGGAGATGGATAGACCGCTGGCCCAGATTCCTTTGAAGCCGGCTTCTTGAACGATTTTTGCGCTCAGCCCGTTGTGGGCTTCACAGATGAATTCCAACTGTTCGGACAAGAGAAGGTTACGAAACTGACGTGCCGGCGTGATCCCTGGAGTTGAGCTCATGCATTCCCTTCCTTATTTTTCCGAAACAACAACGGTGTATCCCATCATGGGTGGGGCAATGTGTAGAGGATAGCCTTTTCCACGAGAGAAATCACCTTCCACGGAGTTTCTTCTCTCGTGGATCGGCCATGCCCCTCGCTGTCAAGTTTGATCTTGCAGACACTTACGTAATTCTTTGCTATGCTACGGCTTAGACTTGCAGCTCACCTCTCACCATGAAGGAGATCCGTTATGTGGACAGCCGTGCGTGCTCTCATTCTTGGGTTGTTTGTGCTCAGTCTTGGATGGGCTCCATTCGTCATGGCTGCTCCCGCGCAGCAGAATAAGATGAAGGTCTGCAATGAGCAGGCGAATGCGAAAGGGTTAGGCGAAGGGAAAGGCGACGAGCGGAAGGCGTTTATGAAGGAATGTCTTTCCGCCAAGTCGGAGAAAAGCGGAGGCGGAAAGGGAAGTCAACAAGACAAGATGAAGGCGTGCAATAAGGAGGCGGGTGAGAAGAATCTGAAAGGTGAGGACCGAAAACAATTCATGAGTAAATGCCTCTCGGCATAGTCATCCTTTTTCCGGCGCGGCACAGTGCCGCGCCGAATCCATTCTGTCTGTACGCTCCACGGAGTCGATGACTGCTATGAAGAAAAACGCTCGTCCTGGTTTTCAAGTTTTTTGCGTAGCTCGATCAACTCTTGTTCGAGCGCGAGGAAACGGTCGGTGATGGGATCGGGCAAATCGACTTGATCCATCGTTGCATCAGGCAGGCGCTCGCCTTGTGATTTGATCACGCGGCCAGGGACACCGATCACCGTGGAATTGGCCGCGACATTCTTCAATACGACAGAGTTGGCCCCGATCTTCACATTGTCACCGATGGTGATCCCACCCAGAATTTTTGCTCCAGCGCCTACAACTACATGGTTACCGAGCGTCGGATGCCGTTTACCGCGTTCCTTGCCCGTTCCCCCAAGAGTCACGCCTTGGAAGAGCGTGACGTAGTTGCCGATTTCCGCCGTTTCTCCGATCACCACCCCCATCCCGTGGTCGATGAAGAACCCTGTCCCAATCTTCGCCGATGGATGGATCTCAACACCGGTCAGCCATCGAGCAAGCTGCGAGAGCACACGTGGCAGGATGGGAACGCGATGCATCTTGAGCCAGTGGGAGATACGGTAGGCCAACAGAGCATGAAAGCCTGCATAGGTCAGAATCACTTCCAGCTTGCTGGTCGCCGCCGGGTCCCGGTCGAACACGGCTTGGAGGTCTTGCTTAATCGCGGCAAACATAGAGCCTAATCTTACAACGTCAGATCGGTTCGATCACACACACCGCATGGGCGATCATCCCTTCTTCATGCCCGACCGCATCCAATCCTTCTCCGCTTTTCACCTTGACGTTGACCACACCGGGGTCGATCTTTGCGACTTCCGCAATTTTCTGTTGCATCGCCGTTAGGTATGGACCGAGGCGAGGGGCTTGGGCCACAATCACCGTGTCGATGTTTCCCACTTGATACGCCTTGGCCTTCAGTTTTGCCATGACGTCTTCCAACAGCTTCAAACTGGAGATCCCCTTGAACTTGGGATCGGAACTGGGATAGTGCCGGCCAAGATCGCCTTCTCCCATGGCACCCAAAAGGGCATCGCAGATTGCGTGAACAAGGACATCGGAATCGGAGTGGCCCAACAGTCCCTTGGTATGTGGGATTTCAATTCCACCCAGGATCAATTTACGATCCGGCCCGAGCGGATGAACGTCGTAACCATAGCCGATGCGCATAGTTCCTCTCCTCATACGGCTAACAAGCCCACATGCTGAGAAGCTGACACGAATGAGTGCTGGCACACTGCCAAGTGTTTAGCCTGCTCACTTGTCCACCTGTCCCCTGTCAGTCTGTAGGCCTTTTCCCTTCAAACGCGATGCCAAGATTGCTTCGCCGATGACCATGTCTTCCGGGCGCGTGACTTTGATATTTTCTCCACTTCCTTCCACCACCACGACCGGATGCCCGGCCCACTCGAACAAAAACGCATCATCGGTCGCATGCACGCCCTCTGCATGGGCCTTACGATGGGCATACAGCAATGGCTCTCGTCTGAATGCCTGAGGTGTTTGAGCCAGCCAGAGCGGCTTCCGATCAACCGTCCGCTCAATACGATGTTCCAGCCCGACGTGTTTGACCGTATCACGCATCGGCAAGGCGACAATCGCCCCTCCCACACGACGAGCAGCCTCAACCACCTCGGCCACCATGCGCTCCGTCAAAAACGGTCGCACCGCATCATGCACGAGGACGATCTCCGTCTCTACCGGCACATGTTCGAGTGCGTGTCGGACGGAATCTTGGCGTTCTCTCCCACCTTCGACCACTCTTGTGATTTTAGAAAACCCATATCGGACGGCGAGATCGTTGAGACAGTAATCGAGATCGGCGTGTGGAACAGCCAATATGATCTGATCAATGACAGAGGAGTGCTGCAGAATGCGAAGCGAGTGCACGACCAGCGGTTCACTGCCCAAAGCCAGAAACTGCTTCGGAACGGCGCCGCCCATCCGGAGCCCACGCCCGGCGGCCGGAACAAGAGCGACGACTAACGGGGGATGAGGAGACAGACCAGATAGACCAAATGAACGTGAGCCGGTCATGGACGGAGTGTGAGATAAATCGTCCGACCCTGTCGTTTCAACAAGAGCAACACCGCCTGATCGTTGGGCAATTTTCCGGCAATCCGCTCAAAGGCCTTCACCGATACCACGGCTTGCCGATTCACCTCAAGCACGATATCGCCCTCACGAACACCCACTTCTTCCGCCGCGCTTCCTGACTTGACTCGGACGATCACCACGCCCCGTTCGCTTGATTTGAGCCCATACCGATTTGCCAGTTCTTCGTTCAGGTCTCGAACTTCCAGACTCGAGAGTATGCCCGTCGCCATGGCAGAGTCACCGCCGTCGTCTTCGCCGTTCTGCGACATCGATTTAGGCTGCTCGGCAATGGTAAGGTCAACGGTTCTCGCCTTCTTGTCCCGAATGAACTTGATGGTCACCTTCTTGCCGACCGGCGTCTGGGCGACGGCGTTTCGCAGATGCGTCGGAGAATCCATGGATTTCCCGTCATACTCGGTGATGACATCGGCCCGTTCGAACCCGGCTTTCTTGGCGGGGCTCTCATCCATCACATCGCTGACCAGCACACCTTTTGTATCACCCACGCCGAATTGAGACGCCAATTCCGGCGTCAGCTCTTGAATCGATACGCCGAGCCACCCACGGACGACCTTTCCTGTTTGGACGAGCTGTCCCATGATCGACCGGGCCATATTGCTCGGGACGGCAAACCCGATCCCCATGTTGCCGCCGCTCTGGCTGAATATCGCCGTATTAATTCCCACCAATTCGCCCCGCACGTTCACGAGCGCTCCGCCGGAGTTGCCCGGATTGATGGCCGCATCCGTCTGGATGAAGTCTTCGTACTCCGCGATGCCGGCCGCGCGCCCCAGCGCACTGACGATTCCCAAGGTCACGGTCTGTGTCAGCCCGAATGGGTTGCCGACGGCCAAGACAAACTCCCCGACCTCCAGCTTGTCGGAATCAGCCCAGGACACGGTGGAAAGACCCGTTGCGTCGATCTTCACGACGGCCACATCGGTTTTAGGATCGGTGCCGATGAGTTTCGCCTTGAATTCCCTCTTATCGGAAAGCGTCACCCGGATCTCATCCGCCTTGCCGACGACATGATTGTTGGTAATGATCAACCCGTTCGACTCGACGATGACGCCGGATCCAAGTCCCCGTTCTTTTCGTTCTTTTGGATGCTCGAACTTCCTGAAAAACTCTTCGCCGAAAAACTTTCGAAACAACGGATCATCGAACGGTGTCGCACCTAACCCACCGCTTCGCCCACTCTTGGTCGCATAGATGTTCACCACCGCCGGCTTGACGGACTTGGCAATTTCCACAAATGTTTGACTGCCGCCGGCCAACGGAGGTTGTGGCGCGGTCGAAACAGGTCTGGCGACAGGAGGCGAGGGCGCAATGGACGAAACATCCGGCACCGCATGCCCCGTCGGCAGCCAGCCGAGGTCCGAGGCGACCACGAAGCCGATCACGATCCCTACCGTCAACAGGGTAGCGGCCACGATCCAGTTCTTGGCTCCCCGCGCGGGTTTCTTGTCGAATTCCACCTGATCCATAAATCTCAATTCACCGCCGCCTTGAACGACGCACGGGTGTTCACTGACCCTCACCCGCATAAATTCCCATGATCGTGTGAAGGAATTTCACCGCTTCCGGCTTCGGACGCTGAAACGAATTCCGCCCGATGATGCTCCCGAATCCTCCACCATCCTTGATCGATCGCGCCTCGTCGAACACGTTTTTATCTTCGCTTTTCGCCCCTCCGGAGAAGATCACGATCCGCCGACCATCGAACGCGCTCTGCACCACGTGCCGAACACGTTCAGCGAGTGTTTTGATCGGAATCTTCTCAGCTTCGTAGACCTTTTTGGCCGCCGCCTGCTCGAGATGCGCACTTGGGAGCTTGACCTTGATCACATGCGCTCCAAGTTGCGCGGCAATCTGTGCGGCATAGGCCACCACATCGATCGCCGTCTCACCTTCCTTGCTCAGCTCCGACCCACGCGGATAGGACCAGACCACGACGGCAAGACCGCAAGTCTTCGCCTCTTCGGCAATGGCCCTCAACTGCTCGTACATCACGTTGCAGTGGGAGGAACCGGGATAGATCGTGAACCCGACGGCGGAACAGCCCAAGCGAAGCGCATCCCTGACGCTCCCGGTCACCGACGGGAGCGGATCTTTCTCATCATGCAGCACATCATGATTATTCAACTTCAAGATGAGGGGAATTTGCCCCGCGAAGTGGCTCGCCCCGGCTTCGAGAAACCCCAGAGGCGCCGCATACGCATTGCATCCCGCATCGATGGCAAGCTGAAAATGGTAGTGCGGATCGTACCCCGGGGTGTTCGGCGCAAAGCTCCTTGCCGGACCATGCTCAAAACCTTGATCGACCGGCAGAATAACCAACCTGCCGGTCCCTGCCAACTTCCCAGAGCGCAGCAACCGCGCGATGTTGGTCCTTGTCCCGGCGTTATCACTCCCATACCAGCTGAGAATTTCTTGTACCCGGTCTCCCATAGTTTCCTCCCGACGAGATTACAGTACCACAAAAATAAGCGCTTAGACTCTGCCCTGAATGTACATCTCCGCCTGCTCGACATCGTGGCGGCTTCCGATAAACAAGGGCACACGCTGATGGAGTTTCTTGGCCTCGACCTCCAAGATTCTCGATGTCCCCGTCGACGCTTTTCCTCCGGCCTGCTCAACAACAAACGCCAGCGGGTTCGCCTCGTAGAGCAACCGCAGCTTTCCGTCAGGCTTATCGACTCCCCCGGGGTAGAGGTAGATCCCACCCCCCAGCAACAGACGGTGCACATCGGCCACTAAACAGCCTGAATACCGGCCACTGTACGGGCGGCCTGTCGCCTTATCGTTGACTTTCAGTGAATCGAGATACTTCTTCGTGCCCTCAGACCACCTGTTAGAGTTCCCTTCGTTGGTCGCATACACGCTTCCCTTTTCCGGAATCCTGATCTGCTCGTGCGACAAAAGATATTCGCCGATACCGGGCTCGAGCGTAAATCCATACACCCCCTGCCCGACGGTGTACACCAGCATCGTGCTTGATCCGTACAACAGATACCCGGCCGCCACTTGTTCGGTACCTCGACGTATCAACTCCTCTTCCGTCGGCGAACGGTCGGTTCGATCGTACTTGAGCACGGAAAAAATGGCGCCGAGCGGCATATTGTTGTCCGTGTTAGAAGAGCCGTCCAATGGATCGAAGAGCAGCATGTACTTCCCACGCGGCCAATTCCTCGGCAACAGAACGGGCTTTTCCATTTCTTCCGACGCCAAGGCACAGACGTACCCACTGGATTGAAAGACTCTGACAAAGTCGTCATTAGCCATCGCATCCAGCTTCTTCACCGTTTCGCCCTGGACGTTCGTGTCGCCGGTCGTCCCCAAAATGTTTATCAACCCCGCGCGCCGGAGATCCTGAGCGATGAGCTTGCCGACGAAGCCGATTTGGCTCAAAAGACTTGAAAACTCTCCCGTTGCGCCAGGATAGGACGCCTGACTCTGAATGATAAACTGGCTTAAAGTAAGAGGGAATTCTCTCATGATTGCTTCAACGTTGCTCAGTATAGCTGGTTTGCCCGGTGTGAACAACAACCGATGTTCACTGCATGTGCTGTGCGGAGTCGGCTCCCGACAAACCGTCGACCAGGTCGGCAACGATTGAACCCAGCACAACTTTCGCCTTCATCCGCACAGGGGTCTTTCGCTCATCATTCGTGACCCAGACATGAATATCTCCCCGATTCATAAACAGACCGTGGAAAGGCATCACCACACGCACTCGCACCGTCTCCGCCTTTCCCCAGCCCCCTTCAATGATCTCCACGTCCTCGACACGTACCTCAACCGGTCGATTCCGTTTGTCATGGTACACATTCATTTTGAGCAAGGCGCCCGGCGTCGGTTGCAAGGCCGCGCGCGTGTAGTACAAACATGAAATAATGTCCTGGGTCCAGGCCGGGATCGGCAGCGATTCGGTGGTGCCGCCTCGGACGGCTGTCACCACTCCTTTTTGCTGATGAAAGATGTACTCAATATCTTCTTTCTTTTTGCCCTCGCGCCGACGAAACGTCAGATGTTCCGGCGTGAGTGTTTCCAAATCCAGTTCAGACTCTACTCGATTATCGACCGGGAAAAACTTGGTAATGATCGGTGTCGATTGCGCGGTCCCCACCAGCTTAGCGACGCCTTGACCGGATCGGCCGGGTATCAGTGCCACTTCCATCACGGCAATGACAGCCGTCAGATTGAGCCATGATACCCGGTAGGTCAACCGCTCGCCGACTTGAAACGGGCGTTTCAGGTCATCCCACGGTTTCGATTCGACGGGGTCCGCACACAACGGCAGAAAACCGATCGCCGCTGCAATCGCGGCACACCGACGCAGCTGCCCGATGCCACGAACTGCGGTGGTCCTAGAAGAACGACCTGCTAGCACCCGAGAGTTCGTCTCGCCTCCATGAGTTCATTCTCTATGAGCGATTGAATGACCCCGAGATGCGCAGCAGTAACCGCTTCAAACCGTAACACCAAGGCCGGCTGGGTGTTGGACGCCCGAATCAGGCCCCACCCCTCCTCAAAAATCGCGCGAACGCCGTCAATGGTGATCAGGTCTCGGAGGACTAGGTTCTTGGGTCCGAGGCCTCGTCGTGTGTTCAAACATTCCGCGAATCTCTTTTGAATTCGTTCAACCACATCGAACTTCACCGCATCAGGAAGATCCACTCGTATCTCAGGAGTGACTGCCGATGGGGGAAGATCCGAGGTCAAGGCGGAAAGCGGCTGTTCGGCTTTCGCCAAAATTTCAACCAGCCGGCATGACGCATACACGGCATCGTCATATCCGAAATACCGATCCGCAAAAAACATGTGCCCGGACATTTCACCGGCCAACACTGCGGACTCCTCCTTCATCTTCGCTTTAATCAGTGAATGACCAGTCTTCCACATAAGGCCACGCCCACCGTGCTTGGCAATATCATCGTAGAGACTTTGTGACGCCTTCACTTCCGAGATGATGGTACTGCCAGGTGTCTCGGCCAGAATATCTCGTGAGTATAGGACCAAGAGACGATCACCCCACAGTACGTTGCCTTGCTCATCGATGGCTCCGATTCGATCGGCATCGCCGTCATATCCGATTCCCACATCTGCTTGATGCTGTTTGACCGCCTGTATTAAGTCGGACAGATTCTCCAGGACCGTGGGATCCGGATGATGGTTCGGAAATCGCCCATCCAGATCGCAATAGAGCCCCGTCACTTTGCATCCAAGCAACTCAAGCGCTTGTTTGGCGACGATGGAAGCGGCTCCGTTCCCGCTGTCGATCACCACATGCAATCGGTCCGCCTTGACATGGGTAAAACTTTTTCCGATATAGGCGAGATAATCAGGAATGATCGGGTGTTCCGACAAATGCCCCTCGCCTGAAACGAATGTGTCCTGTTCCATCACGCGCCGAAGCTCCTGGATCTCCGCTCCATGGATGGCGGTTTTGCCGACGCAGATCTTGAACCCATTGTACTCCGCTGCGTTATGACTCCCCGTAATCATAATGCCGCCACCGACCGGCAAGGTGAACAAGGAGAAGTAGAGCAGCGGAGAGGTGCAGATTCCAATGTCGATGACATCAAGCCCTCCGGCAAGAAGCCCCTTGAGTAGCGCCTTATGGAGAGCCGGAGAGCTCAATCGACCATCACGCCCAAGGCTGATCGTCGTCACTCCACGCGTGTTCACATAGGTAGCGTAGGCACGGCCCAACCGCTCGGCCAAATCTTCCGTCAACTCGCTCCCGACGATTCCCCTCAGATCGTATTCACGAAATAGGCCCATGCTCAACTCCCATGATGAGTGATGAGTAATCAGCCCTGCGGGACAGAGAATATCCCAATCCATCACCCATCACTGATCACTCCTCACGGTTTGACACCCCTTCCATAATCGTCTTGAAACCGCACGATATCATCCTCGCCAAGGTACGGACCATTCTGCACCTCGATGATATGCAGGGTCTCGGGCCCTGGATTTTCGAGGCGATGTTGCGTCTCCACCGGGATGGCCGTACTCTGCCCAACGTGCAAGTCAAAACTTTCTCCCCCCCTCGTCACCCGGGCCGTGCCGGCGATCACAACCCAATGTTCACTGCGCTGATGGTGCAACTGAAGCGACAACCTCCCGCCAGGATTGACCGTGACACGCTTCACTTTGAATCCCGGCCCTTCCTCGAGTACGGTATAGGAACCCCATGGCCGCTGAACGGTCAGGTGCTCCAAATGCTCCGGCGCTTTTTGTTGCTTCAGAATGTCGACGACCTTTTTTACATCCTGCGCCCTTGATTTTGGACAGACCAACGTCGCATCCGGAGTGTCCACCACCACCATATCGCGGAGGCCGATCGTCGCAACCACACGCCGATCGGCATAGACAATCGATTGTTTACTGTCGAGATCAACGACTCGCCCGGTCATAACATTCCCAGCCCGGTTTGTCTCCGCTACTTCATCCAAGCTTCCCCAGCTCCCCACGTCCGACCACTTGAACCTCACCGGTACCACCGCAGCTTTCGATGACCGTTCCATTACCCCGGCATCGATAGAAACCGGTTTGATTTTGCGATACACATCATCGATCGCCTGTTGCGGAGAACCCGATTTCTTGAGATCCCTGATGTGCTCCAGAGAAGCAAGGATTGCCGACTGGTGAACACCAATCTGTTCCAAGATTGTCGCCGCACGCCAAATAAACATGCCGCTGTTCCAATAATAGTGACCGGCCTTCAGATACTGGGTGGCCTTCGCGACATTGGGCTTCTCGACAAATTTTTGGACAGGGTGTCCACACAATTTCCCACGCTTTCCAAGCAGCACACTGTCCTTAGGCCTGATATAGCCATAACCCGTTTCAGGCCGAATCGGCTTAATCCCGAACGTCACCAAGTAGTCTTCCGTCGCCAATTCGGACGCCAACTGAACGGCTGCCTCAAAATCCCGCTGGCCCGTCACGACATGGTCGGCCGGGACCACCAACATCAGACCATCGGGATCCCGTGCTAGGACTTCAAGAGCAGCCAGCGCGATGGCCGGCGCGGTATTTCTCCCTTCCGGTTCAAGAAGGAACCCATTGGTAAGTTCCTCCTTCCAGTCGACTAACTGCAGACGAATGAGATCAGCCTGAGCCGCATTCGTCGAAATAAGAACATTCGAGGCCGATGCGCACCCGAGGATTCGATGCATGGTCTGCTGAATCAGGGTATGCTCCCCACCGATCCGCAAGAGTTGCTTCGGAAAGAGATGCCGGCTTAACGGCCAAAACCTGGTCCCGCTTCCGCCGGCCATGATGACGGGATATAGATGAGAGTTCAGATGGTTATTCGTGAAGCGTGAAGCCCGAAGCGCCATACGCTGTGTCTCCTATCCCTATGAACGTGTTCCTGAACGTGAATCCCGGGACTTGAAATGCGCACCCTGCTCTTGCGCCTCCAGAATCATGTCTACCAGCTCCCGAACCGCCCCCTCACCACCCTTCATCCAGCAGATGTAGTTTACGACCCTTCGGACTTGAGACAGCCCGTCCGCGGGAGTCGCAGAAAAACCCACCGCTTTCAACGCCTCGATGTCGTTGACATCGTCTCCGATATACGCAATTTGTTGGAGCGAAAGCCCATGGCGTTCGGCCATATCTCGAATCACCGACAACTTGTCCATCACGCCCTGATGAAGTTCCGGAATAGCAAGTTTTTCAGCACGCCTCGCGACGAGCCGCGTTCGCTCCTGGGTGACAATAGCCGTGATGAGTCCGGCCTTCTGCAACAGCTTGATTCCCATTCCATCCCGAGTGTTGAATTTTTTCCATTCGTCACCCGATTCGGAATAGTACATGCCGGCATCGGTGAGGACCCCGTCCACATCGGTCGCGAACAGACGAATCTGCCGGAGCATCTCACGAGAAGGATGCCGCTTTGCCGGTAATCGTTTGGCAGTTTTACGCGTTGTCACAAGGAGAAATTCGCTCAGCGCTCTTGGGTAAGTGTTATCATACCCGGCGAGAAATCTATTTCAAGCGAAAAATGAACCATAACCTCGGGGGTCGTTAACGACGGAGCCGATGCCTAACACGCCGGCACGTCTCCCTGGGAAAGCTGAAAAGGCCTGGGTGAAAATCCCAAGTCTCGCGCGGCATCGGCATGGTCGAACACTAAGTCACGGTTCATGCGTTCGGCCATTTCCATCGTCCAATTACGATATCGCGGCACTACACGAAGTGCCGTCACGGCCAGACGAAAGAGCCATCGGGGGATGGTCACCAGATATGGTGTCTTCCCCATAGCAACAAAGCCCCGGCAGACCATCTCCCGATAGGACAAAGTTTCACCGCCAGAAAGATTATACGCCCGGTTCCCGGCAACGGGCAGCATGAGGGCCGACACACAGGCTGTTGCCACATCCTCCACATGCACCGGCTGACGTAAGCCGGTAGCCCGCCCTAACAAGGGGAAACACCCCCATCGACGCGCAAAGCGGAGAATCTCCGTCACATTCCTGTCCTGACCATGTCCATAGATCAAGGTCGGGCGCAAAATCACCCAATCAACTCCTCGTGCCTCAGCCCACGTACGCAAAGCCTGCTCGCCGGCATGCAGGCCGCGCACCAGCTCCTGTTCGCTAGGATCCGGAGAATCTTTTTTTGCGAAAAGGCTCGTCGACGACAGGGCCACCAGCCGACGAGCACCACTCTCCTCGATCATCGAGAAGTACTGAGGCAGTGCCCAAATCGGGGCGACACATACCCAATCTTTGATGGGAGAGACTTGACGAGAAACGGCGACAGCGGACAAGAGCTGCAACCACGTCACCTCTGATTCGGTCTTGCCATCATGCGGAGACCTGGAGAACGCAACAATCCGCCGGCCGTTTGTTCTCAGCCGTTGGATCACGCATGCGCCGACAAAGCTGCTCGCTCCAAGCACCCCGACATTCGACGACTCACCCACGCTGAATCCCGAGAGACCGCAGTGCGAGCAATATAGAGTGATAGGATGCAACGAAGCCAAAGCGCAGCCAGATGCCTAATGCCACCAACCACATCAACGGACCTGGATACTGATGCTGGAAGAATTTTCGATAAAACCGCATCATTCCTCGATGTTTATGCCATTCGACAAAGAGCGGCCGAGAACGGCTGCAGCCTCCTTTATCATGAACAATTCTGGCATCGGGCGCAAACATGATTTTCCAGCCCTGGCCTCGCAAGATCATGGACAAGTCCAGGTCTTCACAATGGAGAAAATACCCCTCGTCCCAATGGCCGACCCCTTCCATCGCAGCACGGTGAACCAACATGCAGGCACCGGAAATTGCCTCGACCTCAATGGGGTGAGTCGGCAGTGGCTGCTTGTGCAAATGGAAATCAAAAAACAGCCTTGGCCAGCGATCTGCAAAACGCGACAAACCAAATGCCCGCACAAACGATCGCCATGGCGTAGGAATGGCCCGTCTCCCCCCCGCTTGTTCGGTGCCATCGGGATTGAGGAGCAAACCTCCCACCATCCCCACATCTTTATGATCGTCCAGCACACGCAACAGCCGCTCGACAGTATCCGGCTCCAGGATGCAATCGGGGTTCAGAAACAACAGGTGCTCGCCCGAAGATTGAGTAACTCCGATATTGCACCCCGCGGCAAACCCAAGATTGTTTTGCTCACGAACAATTTTCAATCTCGAATCAGCTAGAAACGCGGCTTCAAGTTGCGCCAAACTGTCGTCGTGTGAGGCATTATCGACCACAATGACTTCATCCACCTGACTTATCGCGGATGAGACACAGGCTCGAAGGAAGTCGCCTGAATTGTAATTCACGATGATGAGCGATAGCGTATCGGATGTAGAACCAATCTCACGCTTACTCGTCCGACATGGTAATGATGAGGTAAGCTGTTGTCCGGAAGTCATCGTCGGCATTTCATTACCTTAGCGAAATTCCGTTAAGCTTTGGCTCGAGTTTGAACCTAGGCCAGGGCTACCGCGCAAGTCAACTAGTAGATGCCCTAGTCTCGGGCTAAGCAAGACTTGGCGCCATAGGTTCTAGTGTGGAATAGCGTTACCTTGCTGGAACGATGTGCTTGTCCAGATACCGCCAAATCTCCCGCACTGTTGCAATGCGGGTCGATTGAATCGACTGCCGCTTGCGCCACATCTTCGGCAGCCCAAGCAGCGCATCGCGTTTGGCCCGTAAAATCACACCACTACGTCCCTGCAGTGCAAACCAGAGGATGCTTGCGAGATTCATCAGTATATGCAGCGGCAACAACAACCAGAATAAGATCCCCGGCATATCCTTCACAAAAGTCCAAACTAAATTGCGGTGGCCATGATACACACAAAAATCGCTGTGTTTTCCGCCAGTGGTCGCCGATCCAACATGATGAACCACCGCATCCGGCACATACATAGCTTTGTGCCCCGCCAAGCGTAGGCGAAATC
>CAYTAS010000016.1:0-49624 GCA_964435885.1 uncultured Nitrospira sp.
GAGCGCGTATACCCGATCCGCGCTGCCCTGTCACCTACAAATTCCCATGGTAGACACCAACTTTACATATTGGGGTACATTACCGACCGCGCGGCGAACCTCTGCTTTATCACGAATCCATTCTGCAAGATTCCGCGCTAGCCAATGGGCTTGTAGGCGATTGCGAGCAGCACGATCTACCCCATTTCCAAGAAAATGGAGGTCCGATCCGCCTTGGGGGAAAAGCAGCCTTACCCTAACTGCCGTCGATAATTCATTCAGAATTTCACCGAACGCAAAGAGAGAGAGAGAGGGAGAGGCGATATCGAGCTGATGGCCAGGCTTAAGCCCTGAGCGTATCAGGTCAAGGACACGCTCAGCTCCTGTATTTGTTATGATTTTGATACAGGTTCTAGAAGTGCACGTTGCACTATCAGCCGCCGCAGAATACCCGTTTCCTTGCGAGAACTCCATTTATATTAGGGATAAGGGCAGGTTGAGGATGGCGGATGGCATAGAGAGCGGGACGGGCGGAAAAGGTATGTCTCGTCTGTTTGGTCTGTCTGGTGTGTAGGAGTGGGACTGGCGCGACGAGCAAGATGGGCGGGAAAGGCACGGCGGGCAGGCGAATCAAGAAAACTGCTGACGGGAACCCGGGCGCAGAGCGGATGGCAGAGCTGGGAGGAAGAGCATATGGGTATGGGGCGGCGCCGGACGGCTTGCGACGGCCTTGCGCCCATTGCTCACCAGGATGGTTCAGTATGCCCAACGCTACCATTCAGCATCATACAGTCACAGTGATTCGTCATGGCTCGGTTGCTCCCAGTTCGGGAGCGTGGTATAGTCGCTCGTGCGCATCATTGCCAAGCGGACGTTACGGGACTTTTGGAAGCGACACCCAAAGGCCAAAGGTCCCTTGGAGGCCTGGCACCAGGAGGTCGCGCGCGCCGATTGGATATCCCCGTCGGCGGTCAAATCGCACTTTCGTTCGGCCAGTGTCCTGCAGGGCAATCGGGTCGTCTTCAACGTGGCGGGGAATCAGTATCGGCTTGTCGTGAAGATCAATTACCCGTACCGAGTGGTGTACGTCCGATTCATTGGCACACACACTGAGTACGATGCGATCGATGTGACGAGCATCTAGCGGGGGAGGGGGTGCCATGACCATTGCTCCAATAAAGACGACCCGAGATTATGACCGCGCATTGGCTCGGATTGAACAACTGATGGAGGCGAAACCAGGCACGAAGGCTGGTGACGAGCTGGACGTACTCACGACGCTTGTCGAGGCGTATGAAGCGAAGCATCATGCGATTTATCCTCCAGACCCGATCGACGCGATCATATTCCGGATGGATCAACTCAGCATGACGCGGAAGGATTTGGAGACGATCTTGGGCGGACGCGGACGTGTGTCGGAAATCCTCACAAGGAAGCGGACTCTCTCGATCGAGATGATTCGTCGACTTCACCGCAAGTTGCACATTCCTCTGGAGAGTCTCATCGGTACCGCAGCATAGTCACTCATTCACTCCGCCAACATTGTTGTTTCAATCTCCCTGCTTGACTCGTCTCCAATCCCTGTGGTTAGGTCCCGCTCCACGATGAAACTGCTTCGTGCCGTTGTTACATTGACATCGTTCGCCCTGATTTCCTCGCTCGGCTGCCAAAAGGAGAGCGAATCGATCGTCTCCATTGCGTTGCATCCGACCAACGCAAATATTCTTTATGTCGCAACCAATGACGCCGTCTATAAATCCCGGGATGGCGGTGGAACCTGGGAGCGGTTTCCAAGCTTTAGCGCCCGTCGGGTGACGACGCTCGCGATCGATCCGCTTTTACCGGCGACGATCTATGCCGGGACGATGGGGGACGCGGTGTACAAAAGTCCGGACGGGGGACAACGGTGGCTGCCGCATAACGTCGGATTAAAGGAGCATGTGTCGTTCGTGAATCAGTTCGTGTTTAACCCGGCGCTGAACGAAAAGATCTATATTGCGACAACAGTCGGCGCCTTTTACTCGAAGGATGCAGGCCGCGAATGGGAAGAACGGATGAACGGGATGAAGGAAGTACACATTGTGACCTCTATTGCCATCAATCCCAAAGACCCCACCATCCTGTATGGCGGGACGACGGGCGGGATGTATCGCTCAGACGACGCGGCGATGTCGTGGAAACGGATCAATATCGGACTGATTCCCGAGCGGGAACTGATGGCATCCATGGCGTTGGGCGTCAATGCCATCGAAATCGATCGGACGAACCCTGATATCGTGTATGCAGGGACCACGAAGGGGCTCTTTCGTACGGCGAACAAGGGTGAGACCTGGGACCGAATCGGGCAATCTCTGCCAGATCACTTTATCAGTAGCCTGCTCCTGCATCCCACGGAACCGTCGGTGCTCTATGTCGGGGGGCCTGCAGGGGTATGGAAAAGTATGGATAGTGGAAAAACCTGGAAGGCGGTGAACCAGGGCATTGCCACGCTGAATATTCGCGCCCTGGCCATGAATCCAAAGAATCCACAGCTTCTGTATGCCGGAACCAACGGGAGCGGGCTCTATCGGTCGACGGATGCCGGCGCGACCTGGACGGCTGTGCCTCTCAAAGCCGCGCCGGGTACGTCTCAGTAGCCGGACTTGGGTCCACCACTCCCGTGCTGATATCGGGTGCTGTAGGAGAGCATCTTATCGGTCAAGGCCTTCCACTCATCCTCTGTCATGAGATTCTTCATTCTGAACCGCAGGCTCAGCACCTTGGCCGAGCTCTGAGCCCGTTGAACGGTCGCTTCATTGAGGATTTTTGAAAACTCCGCCGGCTCCGCGTGGTAACTGGTGTTGAGCGTATAGAGTTCCCGGTGGTAGGCGCGTTCCTGTTCGCGGCCGGCTTTCAGCTCGTTGATAATCTCACCGACGATCTCATTGACCTGCGTTGCCTTGTCGGGATTCTGCACCGTCCGATTGATCAATCCTTCCATATCGTGCCGGCCCTTTTCCCAATATGCATCGCTCTTGCCGCCTGCCATGCTGTGGTGATGGTGATGTGAGGAGCAGCCGACCAGGACGACCAATCCCATCCCCACGAGCAGCCCGTTGACCATCCGATTCATACATCCCTCCATGAAAAAGTTGTGACACGCTGACTTCCTACCGTATCATCGTCAGAGCTACCATGTCGGAGCTTCCATCCATGACACCGGGTCAACTGCAGGCGATCAAAGACGAATTCCGCGGCCATCTCGAAACGTTCTATGCCGGACTCAAGCTCGCTCCTCCGTACGAAAGCGTGGAAAAAGCCATCCGGACATTGACGACCATCATACATGCACTTCCGATCGAAGAACAAACCCGAATCATGGCCGATCCTTCCTTACGGTGGAGGCAGTTTCAACGTGCGTTTGAAACCTCGGGTCTCGTAAAAAAGCACCGTGGGATCATCGCCGGTCTGGCGCGCAGTCGATCTGCGGTGGCGCTGCCCGCCGAATACGATTACTTCTTGGAGTTATATCGGATCGAGTGCTGAGACCGGAGCGATCGTTAAGAAGAGGCCGGTCTCGCGAGCGCGTCGCGCAACTCGTCATAGACCGTCATCAGCCGAGTGTCTTCAAGGCGATAGGAAAACGCGAGCGTGACAAGCCCGAAGGCCAGGACAAGTCCCGCCAGCCCGATAATGCCGACCCCGACCAGTATGCCGCCCAGCGACGCGAATCCTCCTTCCATGGCGTATTGAACGACGAAGGCCAATGACCCGATCGCCACGAGCGCAAACCACATGCACGTGATCAGCGCCGATGACCATGGAATACGCTTCACGCACAACGCGCCCAGCGCGTGTTCGTGGGGAGCAAGATGAATCAGACCCTTCACCGGCCAGGCCGTGCGGAACCGTCTGGAAAAGAATCGATACTGAGGGCGAATCGCGATCTGAGATAACTCCGGGTAAAACCAGGCGACTCCATGGGGGAGCATCAGTATGCCGTTGGGAGTGAACCGCTCACCCACCGCGCTGAGCGCGGTATTGGGCCATTGGTCGGGGCGTCTCGCAATTCGGCAGCCATACCGAACGGCGTCCGGGGTCAGTCGGATGAAATAGATCCAGTCGCCGACGAGTAATCCGACAAAGAGGGCGCTTGCGAAGAGGCCGGCTAGGATCATGTCCGTAGCTATCCCATAGGAGCAGAGCGTGAATCAAGACAGTCGAGTCGCGATATCGTTCGTGTTCCATAGTAAAGAGCTGCATGGATACACCGATTTTCCCGTCGTCCAAGGAATCTGTTGACTCATGAAGAGCAGTTTGGCTAGAGTACGGCGGGCTACGTTTCGGGCGGGCCTTGCATCACTGGGGTTTCCCGCCAGAATTTATTCCCGCGTCTACACATCGCTATTTTATTATCCACCCTCCGCAGCAGCACGCACGCCGCGAGTGGGTCGTCCGACGTTTGGAGGAGAGTATGGATCCCGTTAAAATCGAGCGCGTCTACACCACGTACGCTGGCTTTTACGACAAGGTGTTTGGGAAAGTGTTCCATGAGGGGCGTGAATCAGCTATTCGAAACCTGAACGTGCAGCCGAACGAACATATCCTGGAAGTGGGGGTAGGGACCGGATTGGCCCTTCCCATGTACCCACACCATTGTCGCATCGTCGGGATCGACCTCTCCGAGGGCATGCTGGCCAAGGCTAAAGAGAAGGCTGAAGCGCTCTGCCTCGATCATGTCGAGCTTCATCGCATGGATGCGGGCGCGATGGAATTCGAGGACGACAGCTTTGATACGGTGGTCGCTGCGTATGTGGTGACGGCGGTTCCGGACTATCGAAAAGTCGTGAATGAGATGATTCGGGTTTGCCGGCCTGGCGGAAGGATCGTCATGCTGAATCACTTCAGCAACGGCAACAAAGTGATCGCCGCCGTGGAGAAAGTGATCTCGCCGTTGACCAAACACTTGGGTTGGCGCACGGATCTCTCGCTCAATACGGTGTTGGAAGGGACATCGTTGCAGGTTGCGCGGAAGCAGAGCGTGAATCCACTGCGGTTTTGGGCGCTGGTTGAGTGTGTGAATGGAAAAGCGAACCGGACGAACGGAAACGGCGCCGCCCACGGCATCTCTGGCTATGTGAACGGAAACGGCGCCGCCGGTTTTTCAGCGGGGAACGGCAAGGAACATTATTCCCCGGAACACGTGCACTGACTCGCAGATTATCAGTTCACGTATCTTACCGGTCACGTCGTGAGCGGTATTCCCGTGCCAGCCAATTCTCCCATTCCCGTCCTGGGATGATCGTCGTCCCGATCAGGCAGTCACCGGGGAATTGTCTGGTGATATGGTCGGCAAGGACTTCGAGAATGCGGCTCATCCGTTGGTTCTGATCCCCGAACACCCGCAACATCAATCCGAAGCCGTGCCGATCCAGGGAACCGTAGGCCAGGACATGCATCATATTGTCTGCGCCGGCCGGAGAATCTCCGACTGGAATCAGATCTCCTTCCCACTGTACCGCCGGATGTGTCGCCACGTTTCGATTCGCCTCACGCCAGGTGCAGGGTAGGCCGGCCTGGTCCAGTTCGTCTAACAACCAGTCGACGGTGGGGCCTTGTGCACTCCGACCTTGGAAAATCCACCGAGCGAGTTCCGCCGCATGCCGAGCGGTTACGAACGGAGCGGCGACCTCCTCCAGCTGCGCCTCATCACAGACGACGTACAGCTCACCCTGGGGATCGAACCAAAACCGCAGTTTTCCCGCGCTCCATTCCGTCTGGATGATGCCAAGAGACGAACAATCGGCCCCGTCTTGCTCGAATACCGAAAAATCCGTCACGCCCGTCATTGTGAGCGCGGCGACTCGGACTAATCCCCGAACTTCATAGCGAATGGTTACGGAGATCGTCGTCCCAGCCGGCACGTCACGCCCGGAGCCTTCGTCAAACAGGCGGCGTTTGGTGATCCGTATGTCGGTGACATGGCCTGAGCGGAAACCGCCGGTATGGCCGATCAACCATCGCAGATCGTCAGCGTTTTGGATGACGTACGTCATGAGGGCGATTGTATCGTAGGGATGGCCGCACTGCTACCACTGCGCATGTCCCCAAACCGAGAGCACCGGAGGACGTCGAGGACGGAGTGGGGTCGTGATCTCACAGGAACCCTGCCGAGCGAGACCGACCTTCTTACACATGGAGGCTGCAATGGCCGCCTCATTCCGGCCTTGATTGATCATGACGAACCGACCGTGGGGCTGCAGGTTACGAGCGATCCGTGAAAATATGGCGTGGGGTGCAAACACGGAGAGCGGCAGGCGCCAGGCCAACACAGGATCGGGGGTCACAAAGGGATACCAAGCCGTCACGACGTCCGCCGGGCGTTCGTAGAACGCATAGTCACCGACGATGAACTGCGTGTTGGACAGATGCCGGATGTACCCTCGTGCATAGTCGAGGCGACTGTACCCATTCAAGTAGATCCGGTATCCCTCGACCTCAATGCCCAGTAGCTCGGCCGGTCGGAAGAAGCGATGCAGAACGGGCGCGTACCAAAAATTGCTGGACCCGATATCCTGAACGACTCCACCTCTCGAACGCGGAAGTCTCATCCCCGACCAGGCTTGCTCCAGAATGTCGAGATAATCGTACTGCTTGAGAGCCGTCGGCTGCCGCGCAGACTCTTCAAACCGCACGTCAAACTGCTGTTGAAGCCGTTCGATCCGTTCGCGCACGACGCCACTGAGTTCATCCAACTGCTCGGATGAGCGTTCGGAATACGTCCCGCGCGACCAGGCTAACCTTTGAGTAAGCCGATACCAGAATGCGTGATAGCGGGAGACGAGCCGCTGCCGAATCGAATAAGACGGAGCAATGTCGGGACAAGGGGCCAATAGGGGGGCTTCGCGATCCTCAATGCCTACGGGTTGCGCGATAACGGAGACCACCATGATACTTCTTCGGACGATTAGTCGATGGGCTGAAGGGGCGCATGAGGAAAATCCAAGAAGGGACGGGGATGCTCGCAAGCAAGGAGCCTGATGAGCCCTAAGAAGATCTGTTTCATGGCGGTCTCCCTTTCTAGCTCTTGACGCCCATCAGGCTGGTGTGACAGTAAAGGACGCATGCGCGCCGTCTGTCTCCAACATGTTCCGTTTGAAGGGCTTGGTGCGTTTGCCGCTTCGCTGACGAAACGTGGCGTGAGTGTCGCGCATCGTCTTGTTCCAAAAGACGGCTTGCCGAAAGATGCGGGTGAGCTGCTGATCGTAATGGGTGGACCGATGTCGGTGAACGACCCAGATACATGGATCACCGAAGAGGCCGAATTCATCAGATCGGCGCTGCTGGCAGGCAAGCCCGTGGTCGGGGTGTGTCTCGGCAGCCAGTTCATGGCAAAGGCACTCGGTGCCACGATACGACCCGGCAAGGCCCTGGAAATCGGCATGACCCCGGTTCGCCTCACTGATGCAGGGAAGAACGACCCAGTGTTTGGGGCCGGCCCAGAGGCCTTCGATGTCTTTGAGTGGCACGGGGAAGTCTTCGACCTTCCCGAGGATTGTGTCGCTCTGGCGGAGTCCGAGGTTGCCCCGCTGCAGGCATTCCGTTACGGCACTCGTGCCTATGGGCTGCTCTTCCATCTGGAGATGGAAGAGAGTGGCATCGATTCGCTGTGTCGAGAATGCGCGCCGGACTTGATGAAAGCGCGCCTGACGGCACAGCACGTGACATCAGCCGCCCTGCCACGGCTTCCACCGCTCCATAAAACGGCTGATCGACTGATCGGCCATCTGCTGCAATCCAGTCGTTGATTACGTGCTCATTCCTGAAGTAGTCTTCTCCCACGATCGGTAGCTGTAGAAGTCACCGCGCCGACCGATTCACGAAAGGAGTTTGATCGACCATGGGTGCTTTTCCAATTGAAGTGGCTGTACGCATTAGGACACTGCCTCCCTATTTGTTTGCTGCGATCGATAAAATGAAACAAGAGGCTATTGCACGCGGGGTGGACATCATCAACCTCGGCATCGGCGATCCCGATTTGCCGACGCCTGCTCCGATCATCGAAAGTCTGGCGAAAGCGGCCAAAGACCCCAAGCATCACCAATATCCTTCCTATGAAGGCATGTTGTCGTTCAGGAAGGCCGTGGCAGGTTGGTACAGACGGCGGTTTAATGTGACGCTCGATCCCGCCGACGAAGTCCTCACGCTGATCGGCTCAAAAGAAGGAATAGGGCACGTTCATCTCGCGTTTATCGACCCAGGGGATATCGTCCTGGTTCCCAGTCCAGGCTATCCGGTTTATCCTGTCGGAACCAGTTTTTGCGGTGGCACGTCCCACATCATGCCGCTGACCAAAGCCAATGGTTTCTTGCCGGACCTCGATGCGATCCCGAAAGATGTGGCCAAAAAGGCCAAGCTGATGTGGCTGAATTCGCCGAACAATCCTACGTCGGTGATCATGTCGAAGGATTACTTCAGGCGGGCCATCGAGTTTGCGCAGGATCATCAGATTATCATCTGTCACGACGCAGCCTACTCGGAAATCTATTACGACGGAAAGCGACCGGTGAGTTTTATGGAAGTGGAAGGTGCCAAGAACGTCGGCGTGGAATTTCATTCGCTCTCCAAGACTTACAACATGACCGGTTGGCGAATCGGGTTTGTCGTCGGGAACAAGGCGGTCCTGGCCGCCCTCGGCAAGGTGAAAAGTCAATTGGACTCCGGCGTGTTCGAAGCGGTGCAAGAGGCCGGTATCACTGCCCTCGGGCTGGACGATTCCGTGACCGACGGCATCCGGGCGATTTACCAGGAGCGTCGAGACACGATCGTCCCAGGGCTCAAGAAGCTGGGACTGGAAGTCGATGCGCCGCCCGCCGCATTCTACATCTGGGTCACGGTGCCGAAGGGCTACACCTCTGCGTCCTTCACCGCGCATTTGCTGGAGAAGGCCGGCATTGTGACGACGCCAGGCAACGGCTTCGGTGCCCCGGGCGAAGGCTATATCCGTATGACCGTGTGCACAACCAAGGAGCGGCTTGCAGAAGCGGTAGAGCGAATCCAGAAAACGGGGTGTTGACCAAGTCGTTTGTGAAGGGTCGTTCGTAGAAGGCTCCTTCGTCTTGACGCTTCACGAGGTACGCATATGGCGGAGACGGTCTTCATTGGGTTCGGGTCGAACGTCGGCGATCGAGTCGATTCTTGCGATCGGGCCGTGACGTTGCTCAGTTTGCTCCCCCATTCACGGCTCAAGGGAGTGTCTCTTTTGTACGAAACGGAACCGGTGCGGGGCGAAACCGATCCGGGGGATGGGTGGTTTCTCAACGGGGTGGTGCAGATTGAAACCGATATCACACCCCAGAGTCTCCTTGCGATACTCCAGGAGATTGAGCGATCTCTCGGAAGAGATGACGATAACCGTTCAGGCCCCCGAACACTCGACCTCGACATTCTGTTCTATGGTGAGCGCGTCATCAAGGAACCAGGGTTGACAATACCACACCCTCGCCTCCATGACCGCCGGTTCGTTCTCCTGCCGCTGAGTGAGTTGGATCCGCTCTGGGTCCATCCTGTGCTCAAACAATCGGTCTCAAGGTTATTGGCGCAGGCGAAGGATCAAGCTCACGTGCAACTCTTGTTTCCTCAACCTTCAACAAAATACGGCTCTCGTCCTACCTGCAGTTCACTACCAGGATCATGAAGATCATCCGTTCACCGAACGCAATGACGGCCTGGAGTGAGGGGCTTCGGCGGGAAGGTATACGGATCGGGATGGTCCCCACGATGGGGGCGTTGCACGATGGGCATCGCGCGCTGATTCGAGCGGCCCGTTTGCGATGCGACGCGCTCGTGGTCAGCATCTTCGTCAATCCCACGCAATTCGGCCCCCGTGAAGATTTCACTACGTACCCACGTTCCATTGCGCATGATCGAGCCATGTGCGGACAGGCAGGCGTTGATGTCTGTTTTGAACCAACGGCAGAGGTCATGTATCCCGAAGGGTTTCAAACGATCGTCACGCTTCCTGCTATTGCACGTCGGTGGGAAGGTGAAACGCGACCGCATCATTTTTCCGGCGTGGCCACTATCGTGGCCAAGCTCTTCGGAATTGTCCGTCCTCAGATCGCGCTCTTTGGACAAAAAGACTTCCAACAATCGGCACTCATCCGGCAGTTGGTGATGGATCTGAACCTCGGTGTGGAGATTGTTGTACATCCGACCGTGCGTGAGCCGGACGGCCTTGCCATGAGCTCACGCAATGTTTACTTATCGCAGGATGAACGAAAACGCGCGGTCACACTGTATCGAGCACTTCTGGTTGGAGCCAAGGCAATCCGAATCGGTGTCACTGATGGGAAGGAGGTGCAGATGGCGATGGTTCAGGTTATCAAAGGCGAACCAGCCATGACGATCGACTATCTGGCGGTGTGCGATCCGCATACGCTGGAGCCGCTCTCTGCCATGACTTCCCGAATGGTCCTGCTTGGAGCAGCGCGGCTTGGTCCTGTTCGACTGATCGATAATATACTGCTGACCGCTCCTCGGGGGCGTTTCTCCCGCACAAGCCAGGACTAAGAAAAAAGATTCTGGTGAAGGTTTTGTCCCACCAGCAAGCTGAGAATGACCTGACTGAGACGGTTCTTATCGGCCGTTACCATTTCGAGAAATCTGAGACCCATTGATCCGGGCCTCGACGAGCACACCATGGCCGCTTCAATCTTGATGGGTTCTTCATCGGAAGCCGGTTTGATGACTAATTCGACGAACGTTCCTTGAGGCAATGTTGCCGCGGTCTCGAGCGTACAACCTCCCATGGAAATGTCTGTCACACGATTGGTCGTTTGCGAGGAGCTATCTGCCAGGAGATTGGCGCGGAACGACACCGGCAATCGCGTATATTCCCGGCGGTCGGTCGCCGGAGGTGGAAAAGAGGACTGGCTTCTGAAGACTCGGAAGCGTGTCGTACAGAGCTGACAGCGAAAGGGAAAAAAATGAAAGCGATTGAGGGTTCGCTCCATGATACCTTCATCATGAATCATTCGAACGAAAGGCGTGCCGCAACTTGGACAGTGTGGGTCTCTCATGAGCCTTCGGAACACCACCTCGATGGATCATGCGTTGATCGCGATGATGCCAATAGCTGCGCTCGTTGTGCCTCCAGAATCGGGTCGATGTCAGCAGGGGAATAGGTCGGAGGCTTCACCCATTTGCCGTCCGCTCTTTTGTAACCGCCCACTTTGCTCAGATTCGACCGGTGCACTTCCTGAAACACCGGTTCCATATCGATCCCATAGGACACAGCTGTTCCGTAGGTGACGTAGAGAAGGTCCGCCATTTCCTTCGCGACTGCGGCGAGATTTCCAGAGGCCATGGCCTCCTTTAATTCATCGAACTCCTCCTGGATGAGACGGACGCGAAGCTGCTTTGTATCTTGGTTCAGTTCGGTCGGAACCGCCTGTGCCAGGATGTCGAATTTGCTATGAAATTCCTCAACCATCGCCTGTTCATTCGTCATGTGCGCGTCCTCATTCGCTGTCAAAAGACAAGGTTTTACGGGGAATGACTTCCGTCGGTTCAAGGGCGAGAATCGCGCGGTCGGAGGACACACCCAAATCTTTGAAACGCCGAGCGGCTGGGAGAATCCGTGTCTCAAGGGAGCCGACGGCACGGTTGTATGCCAACACGCTCTTCCCGAGGGCCTGCCCCACATCGTTCATATGCTCGGCCAGCACCGCCATCCGTTCATACAGTTCTTTGCCCAACCGGCCTGCTTCTTCCGCGTGGGCGGTCATTCGCTCTTGCCGCCATCCGGAGGCTACAGCACGCAGGAGTGCGATCAATGTCGCCGGAGTTGCCAGCACGATTCCGTTGGCGAATCCTTCTTCAATGAGCCGAGGATTCTGGTCCAACGCGGCGCCGAGGTATTGCTCGCCGGGAAGGAATAAGACGACGAACTCAGGGGAATGATCGAATTGCGTCCAGTAGGCTTTCAACGAGAGTTCATCCATGCGGCTTTTCACTTGAGCGGCGTGCCGGCGTAGTGCCTCGGTTCGCTCTACATCGTTCTGCGCTTCGTGGGCGTCCAGGTACGCCGAGAGAACGGTTTTCGCATCGACGATAATCTGACGACCACCAGGAAGCTGAACCACCATATCAGGTCGAAACCGCGCCTCTTCCCCGGTCACAGATGGTTGCTCGATGAAATCGCAGTGTTGGGCCATTCCGGAAAGCTCGGCGACTCGCTTTAAGGTCAACTCACCCCATTGGCCTCGTACAGTCGGCGCTCGCAGGGCTTTGACCAGATTTCCGGTTTCCTGTTGCAATCGCTGCTGTGATTCAGCCAATGATTTCAGCTGCCGATCCAACCCGCCGTACGCAGACTGTCGTGACTGTTCCAGCAGATGAAGCTGCTCATCGTAGCGTTGCAGTGTGTCTTGGAGCGGGCGCACCAGCGCATCAATGGCCTGTTGACGTTGGACTAGGTCTCCATCTGCTTTGACATGGAGCGTTTCAAACGTCACTGCGGCAAGCTTCAAAAACGCCTCGTTGTTTTGCTTCAGCGCCTCGCCGGAGAGCGCTTGGAACGATCCGAGGAGTTCCCGGCGCGCCTGATCGAGCAGGGCTCTCTGTTCCGTGAGTTGCCGTGCAGACTCTTCCATTCGAGTTTCGGCCAGCACGCGGGCTTGTTGCGTGTGGGATAATTCCTCACGAAGCAACAGGGCCGCAGTCCGCTCGATCTCCAATTGCTTGCGTACTTCGTCGGCGGTTGCTTCGGCGCGCTGGGCTTGAGAGCGCAAACGGCCAGAGACCCACAGTCCCACCACTAAACCACCAAGGAACAGCCCGATCCCAAAGCCAACGACTAGGGGAATTCCATCAGTCAGATGTGTGAAAATTTCAGGCAATTGTCGAAACAAAGCACTCCCATATATAGAGTGTTATCACAGCATTGTGAGGGAGAGTACGCAAGGTATTGAAAAAGGTCAAGGAGCAGAAGACCCAGATCAAATAGCTCTAGCCGTTCCTTGGTCCTATAGATGGCCCGATACGAATGGTCCCCGATCCAGCGTCAAGCTCGACGTGTCGTCCATCAGAAAGCCGTGTCATCGCGCCTTCCACGTTGGCGACGGTCGGTAATCCATATTCACGAGCAATGATGGCCCCATGCGACAACGTACCGCCCATTTCCGCGATCAGCCCTCCGGCAATGCCAAAGAGCGGCGCCAGCCCCGGATCGATAACCGGTACCACCAGAATGTCACCCGGCGTCACGTTGCTCCAATCCATGGCTGACCGGACCATCCGTATCGGACCGATCGCGGAGCCAGCGCTGATCGGCATGCCGGTCAGCTGGCGGGGCCTGTCGGCCTGAGTAGATATCCGCATCGGTTCATTCATGGATTCCCAGTCTCGAATGGTATCGGGGACCGGGATGGCTTCATTTCGCGCTCGTTCCATGTGTCGGTCTTTGATGATGGCCTTCCAGTCTGTGGTGTGTCCGGTCAGAAAAGCGGTCCGTTCTTCGAGCGAAATGAAAAAAATGTCATCGCGTTGATCCAGTCGACCCTCCGCAACCAGAAGTTCTCCGAGGCGCATCAAGAGGGAGCGGATTGCGGTTGAATAATACATCAGATGGTGTCGGTTCGCCTCACGCAATGCGAAGAAGCGACAGAGTCTTCGATAGCACCATAAGAAAATCACCCATCTGTCGACACGCCAGCCAAGTCGTCCTTTGATCTGGGCCAGTGCCGTGACTCTCGTCTTTTCTTGACGAGCAAGAATCGATTTCTGAGAAGGGGAAGCCGCAAGGAGCTGAGTGCGGATAATCGACAAGATCGCTTCCGGATGGTCAGCCAACCGTGGCGACATGACATCGGATTCGCCGACTCCACGATGGCCATAGTCTGCCAAGTAGGCATGAAAGGCGTGGAGGAATTTCGTGTCGGCCAGCGCATCACGAAATGTCGAAGCCGTCCCTGAGCTGGCGGTGAGAAATGCGCTCGCTCGGGGTTCCTCTCGAACGATATCCGTGAGCTCGGCGAGACGGAGAATCTGCTGCGCGCTGATGACCGACCCCTGTCCTTGAAGGGCTGCGTTGAACAGCTCTCTCCAATCGTGGCCCAGCCAGCGAGGCAGGATATGACCAAATATTTGGAGACACTGACCGACACCTCCGGCGATCCCAAACGTGACTTCACGGCCCTCCAGCCAGGGACCAAGCGCGTCCAGCTGAGGGACAAGCTCATCAACCGAAAGATGTTGGATGCGATCAGGCCCATACGTTGCAGCCAAACCCTTCATTTCTTGGAATACGCACGGACCAACACGCTCGACCCTTCTCATCTCCGCCCACATCAACCATGTTGCCCTCACAAGAGTTGCTCGATTCAGCGGTTGAACCGCCGGTGGGTTCTCCAGCGGCTCTCCACCCATCTGTTCGGCGTTCATTGACGCGTCCCCGCGGAGTTGAGCGACCAGCATATGGAAAAGAGTGACGTTCAGGTAGGGCCGCCCATTCAGTATGCGGACGGACGTGAGCCCATCGGGGATGCGGCATCCCAGCCTGCGATAGTGGGCAAGAATATAGCGATCCATAAACCGTTCAAGGAATGAGAGACTCAATGGGCTTGGTAGTTCCGGCAGGGTCTCCTTGAAATTGGTCCGTGACCACTCGCAGTCATCTTTCGTGAGGGGCGATGAAGGGTGGATGTGTGTAATCGGCCTGGCCTGGACAAGCCAGAGCTGCTGAGCGTC
This sequence comes from uncultured Nitrospira sp., assembly GCA_964435885.1. Taxonomy (GTDB): domain Bacteria; phylum Nitrospirota; class Nitrospiria; order Nitrospirales; family Nitrospiraceae; genus Nitrospira_D. The sequence continues at coordinate 14,710 of CAYTAS010000016.1, forward strand.
GTAGGCCCACTCAAAGTCCATGGGTCGGCCCAGGGAACGTTCGATCTGTTTGGCTGTTCTTGCGAGAGTGAATAGCTGGGAATCGGTCAGTGATGAGCGGTGCTGAGTCTCCTCGTCGATCTGATCTGTTCGTAGTCCGTCACAGGAAACCGATAGCTGATGGGACTTCCGGGCCAAAACTCGCGTGCGAACCATGGTTGGTCGTCCATCGTCGGCCACGTCGACGACGTACTGGTCTGGAGTGATCGTACCGTCGACCAATGGTGCGGCAAGCCCAGGTATGGCGTTAATCATCACCTGGTTGCGTCGACTCGTCACCGGGTGGATGGAATATCCGACTCCTGCCGTTTTGGCGGCGACCATCGGTTGGAGTAGCACCGCCATTCTCGGAGGTGCTCTGTGAGTCTGTCGAGCCATGTAGTCAACGACACGTTCTTCCCATAGCGAGGCCCAAAGATCCTTAATAGCCGTCTCGATCTCCGATGGGGGCAGGCCGAGATGGGTGCGATAGAGTCCGGCGCAGCTGGTGTGGGTCATATCCTCGTTCGTGGCGGAAGAACGGACGGCCCAGCGCTCATCTGGAGGCCGGCGGAGTGTTTCGAGCGTTGTCAGCCATTGGTCGGCCAGTTGAGCAATCTCGATTCCTTTGATCCGATTCCGGTAGTCGGCCAGGGCTACGCATCGTTCCCGGTCTGGTAGTCGGTAAACCACGGGCCATATGTCGTTCTCTCGAAGACCTGATGTGTGGAGCGTCTGCCTGTAGGCTTCTGTCGTGAGACACAGCCCCGGGGGGACGGAGAACCCGGCTGCTAGAAGCCGAGCCAGTCCGACTGCCTTTCCCCCGACTAGGTCCACATCGATACACTCAGATAGTGGAAGAATGAATGGAGGCGTCATGGAGGCGATAGTAACTAGAGAAGGAGAAGGAGGTAAAGGTCGTTCACGTTCGTCCCGGTTGGACCCGTATGAATGTGACACCCAAGCGTTTTGAAAGCAGGGTATGTATCATGCCGGTTCACGGCTGAACGGAGATTGACGCCGGATCTCTTGGCTCGCGCGACGGTTTCTCCGCTGACCATCGCGCCTGCGGCGTCGGTCGGCCCGTCGGTCCCATCACTGCCGAGAGCGACAACCCAGGTGTTTGGAAGACCGGCAATCTCCCATGCGGCAGCGGCAGCGAATTCCTGCGCCCGCCCGCCTTTCCCCTTCCCTGTGACCGTGACCGTCGGCTCACCTCCCGCCACCACGCAGCAGGGGCGCTTCACAATCCGTTCCGAAACGGCAGTCAATTGCCTTGCCGCCGAACTCGCCTCCCCCAGGACGGCAGTGGGAAGTAAGATGGTGCGGAGGCCAATCATGCCGGCGGTGTGCGCGACGGCTTCCAGCATGAATCTATTGGTGCCGATGATCTGATGATGCACGGAACGGACACGTCGTGAGCCTGGTTTCAGGGTCTCGGGCACGATGCCTTTTCGACCCCGGTCCAAATAGTGCCGGACGGCAATGGGCACGGCTCGCCAGATTCGGTAACGTTCCAACACGTCCACAGCATCGGCAAAGGTAGACGAGTCGGCAACGGTGGGTCCGGATCCAATGGAGCCCAGATCGTCGCCGATGACGTCTGAAAGAATCAGTGTCACGATCTTTGCGCGTGTGGAGGTCGCGAGTCCGCCGCCTTTGATCACCGAAAGATGTTTCCTGACGATATTGATTTCGTTGATCGTTGCGCCGCTCCGGAGCAGCAGTCGCGTGGTGCGTTGCTTATCGGTCAGGGTCACGCCGGGTACCGGAGCCGGCAATAGACTGGACGCCCCCCCGGACAGCAGAACGAAGAGCAGGTCGCGAGGGCCCAGGTGCTTAACCAGACTCAGGAGCTGCTGAGTCGCATGAAGGCCAGCACGATCGGGAATCGGATGGGCGGCTTCACGAATGGCAATCCGCTTTGTCGGGAGCGCATGTCCTGTCTTCACGATGACCAGTCCATCCGCGACGCGTCTACCCAGCACTTTCTCTAAAGCTTGCGCCATCCTGGCTGATGCCTTCCCTGCACCGACGACGATTATCCGGTCGACACGGGAGAGGTCGTAGATCTTTCGACCCACACGCAGTGATTGTCCGTGGAGCGAGACATGCTTGAGCAGCTGGCGATAGGGATCAGCCGCATCCAGCCCCGCGGTGATCAACTTGCGAACAAGCGGTTGCGCAGGCGAGGGGGGGAGGCGAAGCTTCATGAGCGTGAAGGCTAGGGCGTCTTCTCTTGTTTAAAACAGCGGCTCGGACAGGTTTGGCGAGGCACGCGAATTTGATAGTTTCCGCGGGGGAGCATATCCTTCTTAAACTCGGGATTCAACATTTTAAGCTCGAGCAGATAGGTGCCGAATTCTTCTGCGATGGAAGTCAGGGCACGCTGAGACTCTTTCACGCTCACCGTGATGGTTTCAGTCTCGAGCGGCACATAGAGATCCTTCTTGGTCAGCCCGAGATATTTTTCCGGTTGCGAGTAGATTTCCTTGGCCGCAATGATCCGAGGCACATACCGCATGGTCTCGCGTGGCCCGTGCATTTTCCAGTAGTCGGTAATGTTCTGCGCTTTGAGCAACTTACGAACCCGTTCCTCACCGGCGTTGTACGATGCCATCGCGAGGAACCAATCGTTGTTCTGATATCCCTTAAGATACTGGAGGTATTTGACGGCCGCTTCCGTCGACATCTCCAAGTTCCGACGCTCATCCCGGACGGCGTCGCTCTTGAGTTGATAGCGTCGTCCAGTGGAGGGGATGAATTGCCAGGGACCGGAGGCTTTGGCTTTGGAATAGGCGGCTGAGACACATTTACTCTCGACCAACAACATATACTTAAGATCATCGGGCAAACCGGCATCGGCCAACTGTCTCTCAGCGGGGGGGAAACAGCGCCCAGTGCGTTTAGCAAGGATAATGCTTTCTCCTTGGTCTTCCAAGAATTGATAGAACTCGTATTCAATACGCTCCCGCACTTGCCAGTTATCCAGAGGAACCGGCAGTCCTGCGAATGTGATCTTGTCGGGGAGCTTAAACGAACTTAGGAAGAACCGCTCTCCCTCGCGCTTGATTTCCGGAAGAATGACCAGACGGTCTTCCGGATCGGACTGCGAGTCCAGCTGATCCAGTATCAGCAGCTCATTCTCGGCTTCTGATTTGTGGTCCTTCGTACCTTTGGGGTTCGATGTGGCCAAGGCCGACACGTGTATTGAGAAGATGGTCAAGACGGCTCCGATCACAGAATACATGACGTGGGCCCTACGAATCACCATTCGTACGCTCCTTATTTACTTTTGAAAGGGAGTTCGACAACAAATGAGTGGTTATGCTATCAGCTGACAAAAATGCCAGCAAGAAGAATAGGATTCTCGCTCATGGTGGACTGCGATCCGCATGAAAACGTTGAACGACATCATCTGTGACTGCACCGCTTGCCCTCGATTGGTCGACTATCGACAGACCATTGCACGAGAAAAACGGAAGCAATTTCGTGATTGGACCTATTGGGGTCGTCCCGTTCCCGGATTCGGTGATCCGCAAGCGCGCCTTTACGTGCTTGGGCTGGCGCCTGCTGCGCATGGAGGGAACAGGACTGGGCGAGTGTTCACCGGCGATCGGAGTGGCGACTGGCTGTATGAAGCACTGCATCGGTATGGATTTGCCAACCAGGCTTCGTCGACCCAACGCGATGACGGCTTGTCGCTGACGGACTGCTACATCGGAGCTACGGTACGGTGCGCCCCACCGGACAATAAACCGTTGCCTGATGAATTTGAACGGTGTAGCCGATTCCTGCAGGAAGAGATACATCTTCTAACACATCACCGTGTAGTGATCGCGTTGGGGAAGATCGGTTTTGATCATTATCTCAAAACCTGTCGCTTGCAGGGGTATACCCTTCCTGCGCCGATGCCGAAATTCGGACATGGCACGATCTATCGGCTGCCTTGGGGTGTGACACTGCTGGGCTCCTATCATCCCAGCCAGCAGAATACCTTTACGGGGAAATTAACTCGCCAGATGTTTTATGCGGTGTTTCGGAAGGCCAAGAAAGCACTCGAAGGATTTTGAATTGAGGGCCTTGTCATAGCTGTCGACACAGTCTTTGACGCTATCGTGAAGCCATGCGGTCACCCTCTCCGTCACTCCATTTCAGGACTGTGGCACTCGGGTTTATGACATCCGTTCAGCTAGGTCGAAGGATTGGGTCGACCTGCCTCTATTGTTGCCCCTTCGCCTTCCAATCTTCGAGGAACTTTTTCAAGCCTGCATCAGTCAACGGATGCTTAAACAACGCCTGGAACACGCTGTAAGGCATCGTGCAGATGTGACCCCCTGCTAATGCCGCTTCGACCACGTGTTGCGGGTGACGAACGCTTGCGACCAATACCAATGTCTTGTAGTCATAGTTCTTGTAAATTGTCAGAATCTGTCGAATCAGTTCCATCCCGCTTGAGCTGATGTCGTCGAGCCGGCCGATAAAGGGCGAGACGCACCAGGCTCCGGCCTTGGCCGCTAACAGTGCCTGAGTGGGAGAGAAACAGAGCGTGACGTTCACTTTGATTCCTTCTGAAGCCAATCGCTTCGTCGCCTTGAGGCCTTCTGGAATGAGAGGACATTTGACCACGATATTCTTGTGGATCTTGGCGAGCTCTTTCCCCTCCTTCACCATCGCGTCTGCTTCCACGCTCACGACCTCGGCGCTGATGGGACCATCGACAATCTTGCAGACCTCTTGCAGCATTTCTCTGAAGCTGCGACCTTCCTTGACGACAAGGGAGGGGTTCGTCGTCACACCGTCGAGTAATCCGAGACTTGCGGCTTCTTGAATCTCCTTCACATTCGCTGTATCGAGGTAAATTTTCATGGCTGGTCCTTTCATCGAAAGAGGATATTCTCGCTACGTCTTATTATCGGTCATTTTATGAGGAACTCAATATCACTGCAACCTATCGGCTGGAGTGTTTGACAGGCGCTCGAGTCGGAGATAAGATTTTTGCCGTCGAGATCCATCCACGCTTAAAAGGAGCAATTAGATGCAGACTCCTCTCTGGGTGTTGTTTTTCTGTCTAGCACTCACATCTTGTGCTGGGAATAACCCCTATCTGGAAGCCTCGCTTAAGCCAGCTGAGCTCCAGGGAAAGGATAAGGCCTGGTTCGAAAAAAACTGGGGTGCGCCAGACGGAAAGGCTTCCCGGTTTTTTGGCGGCGAAACTTGGACATATCATCGCATAGCAGGGGGGAAATCAGGACCACCGCTCTTTAACTTCAAGCCTAATCAATGTCAAATCACCTTGAAGTTCGACAAAGATGAGAAAATGTCCGATTACTCTTATTCAGGTTGTTAGCTGAAAAATATGACCCAATTGTGTAGTCCGTTCACGCTGACCGGCTTCCCAGCGGCTACATAACGATTTCCTACACCGGGTGTCGGCTCCGAAACGTCACCGCACACTCTTTACTGCAGAACCAATAGGTCCGTCCTTCCATCTCTTCGATCACAGCAATCCGTTTCGGCACGAACGTGTGACAAACCGGGTCCTCAATCATCTGATCCTGATCTTCATCCCGACCCGCACCACTAACTGAAATGTACTGACCATCCCTAGTGGTAGTAGTAAGGCCACGAAAAATTTGCTTCAGCAGAAAGTACAGGACAATCAGCAGAAAAATGGTGAGGAGTAATCTATACATAGTGGCTCTCAGAAAGATGACCACAATCCTATGAGAGAGGTCCGGGCGTGTCAAGCCGAACAGCAATATTTCTTCTTGAGTTGTTGCCGTAAGACGTGTACAAACGACCCATTGAAGTGGAGACGATTGGGGCTCTTGATAGTGCCATACAGTACTTCAGAAGGATTGGATTCAGGTTGTTCGGATGCTAAGGTGCCGCGTATGAAGACTTGTGATAAATGTCATGGGGCGATGCTACCGGAACGAGCGGTGGATTTGGACGCAGGATTAGCGATTACCGTGTTTGCCTGTTTGAACTGTGGCCGTCGGAAAGCAGCAGACCAGGAGCCTCGGCCAATCACAGCTCGACACTAGGCCTATTTTACGGGATTCCAAATCTTAGCCCGCTGACTAACGGTGGCTAGTAGCAACTAGAAGCCGGGATGGCTTCTGTTATCTACCTTTGCCACAGCAACCACTTTCATTCCTTGGGTCGGTTAGGGCTGCGTTAACTGTGGACTGCAGATCGGAAGCCGTTGGTACTCAAGCAACAATTCTAGGGCCTATCTCAGCTTCGTATGCAGATGGAATCAACCTGCACCAATTTGCTGTTGAGGTGTGTCTAGGCCTGTTCGAATGACAATTAGGATCTGGAGAACAGGCTCTAGTGTAGAGACCTTATAGGCTCTATGCCAAGAGCAGGGTCTTATAATACTCTATAGAATAATCTCAAAGGTGCGAACGGCTAGCGGCGTAAACCAAGGACATCTATCATATCGTACAGACCTGGTTGCTGGCGGACGATCCATTTTGCAGCGCGGACGGCACCTTGTGCGAAGGTGTCGCGGCTGCTTGCGCGATGGGTCACTTCGATTCGCTCTCCCATACCGCCAAACAGGATGGTATGATCGCCGACGATATCGCCGGCGCGAATCGTCTGGATACCAATCTCTCCCTTGACTCGTTCTCCGATCATACCCTTGCGAGCAAAAACCCCGACCTGATCTAAATCACGGTTGACAGAGCGGGCAAGAACTTGAGCTATTTGAAGCGCTGTGCCGCTCGGTGCGTCCTTCTTCAATCGGTGGTGAGCTTCGATCACCTCGATGTCGTAATCCTCGCCAAGCGTGCGAGCCATTTCTCCAATGACTTTACATATCAGGTTGATACCAACGCTCATGTTCGGAGAAAGCATGCACGGAATCTGTCGGGCCAACGATTCGAGTTCTTCCATCTGAACGGGTGAAAATCCGGTTGTTCCGACCACGATCGCCCTCCGATGGCGTACAACCGTTCGCATATGTTCGAGTGTCGACTCTGGTTCGGAAAAGTCGATGAGGACCTCCCCTTGTTCCATCAACGACGAGAGATGGTCTGTGATTGAAACACCAGCGTGTCCTGATCCGGCCAGTTCGCCGGCATCCCTCCTTAACGAAGGATGGCCTTTACTCTCCAAGGCTCCAGCCAGCATCAGCATGGGAGAGTCCTTGATCAGCGACACCAAACGGCATCCCATTCGGCCGGCCGCGCCTGCAACAACTACTTTGATCATCGCGTAGTATCCTTCAATTTCGGTACCGTCAGATCAATGCGGATTCCTTTAAAACCCGAATCAAATTTTCGCGTGTGTCCTGTGCCATCGGGCATAGCGGCAAGCGCAATTCCGGATCAATCTTGCCCATGAGCCCCAATGCTTCCTTGACGGGGATAGGGTTGGTTTCGTAGAACAGCGCCGCAAAAAGTGCGGAAAGCTTGAAATGCAGGCGACGTGCTTCTTCCAGCTTTCCCGCAGTAAAGGCTTTGACAAGATCGGCCATTTCAGCGGGCAAAATGTTGGCTGTCACGGTAACTACGCCCTTCCCTCCCACCGCCATCGTCGGGAGGGTGAGTGAATCGTCTCCTGCCAGTACCGTAAGGCGGTCCCCACACAGCTGTACGATATCCGACGCCTGTTGGACCGATCCGCTCCCTTCTTTTACTCCGACGATCGTCCTGATCGACGAGAGTCGAGCGATCGTTGCGGGTGACATGTTGACTCCCGTACGACCAGGAATATTGTAGAGAACGAGCGGCAGGTCAACTGCTTCTGCAACTGCCTTGTAATGACGATACAAACCTTCCTGGGTAGGTTTATTGTAATAGGGAGTAATGAGCAAGGCCCCGTCGGCCCCGGCCTCCTTCGCATGTTTCGTGAGCGCGATGGCCTCATCCGTGCTGTTGGAACCGGTTCCCGCGATTACCGGAACACGCCGCCGGACGACCTCTACTGCCAGCTCAATGACCCGATTGTGTTCGTCATGAGAAAGGGTGGCAGATTCACCCGTTGTCCCGCAGGGAACAATGCCGTTCGTGCCGTTGGCAATCTGCCACTCGATCAGCTCTGCGAACGCTCGTTCGTCAACTTTACCTTGTCTAAACGGGGTGACTATAGCGACAAGTGATCCGGTAAACATGGGCACTCCGCTCAATTGAGGAACGATGGAATCATCTCGCCGCGTACGAGGTCCTCGTACGTTTCTCGTTCGCGGATGACGTGGAATTCTCCGCCCTTGACAAGCACTTCCGGTACCCGGGGACGAGAGTTATAATTCGAAGCCATCACAAAGCCATAGGCCCCGGCGCTCATGACCGCCAGCAATTCCCCTGGCTTCACGACCGGTAGAGAGCGATCTTTGGCCAGGAAGTCCCCCGATTCGCAGACCGGCCCGACGATATCCACGGTCTGTTTTGTACGCCGACCTGCTTCCTCATCCACAGGGATGACCTCGTGGTAGGCTTCGTACAGACTTGGCCGAATGAGATCGTTCATGGCGGCGTCGACGATGACAAAACTCTTTGTCTCTCCCTCTTTCATGTACATCGCTTTTGTCACGAGAATGCCGGCGTTACCAACGATGACGCGGCCCGGCTCCATCACCAACGTCAGCCCCAAATCTTTGACGAGCGGGGAAATTGCATCAGCCAGATCCTGGGGTAACGGCGGTCTCTCCGTGGAATAGGTAATGCCGAGCCCGCCGCCGATATTCAGGTAACGAATGTTGATACCCTGTCCCTTCAGCGTCTCGATGAGTGTCACGACCTTCTTCAGCGAGTCGACGAACGGGGTCACGTCCGTCAACTGTGAACCGATGTGGGCATGGACGCCAACGACGTCGGTATGGCTCAGTAAGGAGGCCATTTTGTATTCTTCCAGTGCACGATCCGACGCAATACCGAATTTGCTCTTTTTCATCCCCGTCGAGATGTAGGGATGTGTTTTAGGATCGACGTCGGGATTAATCCGCAACGCGATCCGCGCCTTTTTCCCAACCGAGGCTGCCACCTTGTTGATCGAATGGATCTCAGCCGCCGACTCGACATTGAACATGAGAATGTCGGCCTTCAGCGCGTCGCGGATTTCGTCGGGCGACTTGCCGACGCCGGCGAAGACTATTTTCGAAGCCGGTACGCCGGCCTTGAGGGCTCGGAACAGTTCACCGCCTGACACAATATCCGCTCCACTCCCTTCCATCGCCATCAGGCGCAAAATCGCGAGGTTGGAGTTTGCCTTCATCGCAAAGGCGATCACATGCGGGATATTCTTGAAGGCGTTGTCGTAGGCATGAAAATGACGGATCAGTGTCGCATGGCTGTAAATATAGCAAGGGGTGCCGAGTTCCTTCGCGATCCGGCTGACCGGCACCTGTTCGCAGTGCAACTCGCCGTGGTGATAGTCGAAGCTATGCATCGTATCGATCCTTGAATGATAGTCTGGACGTTATGCGAAACACCTTCAGCGCGTTCCCACCGGATGTGAGGGCGGAAGGTCGAGGTCGTGACCTTCGAGAGACGGGTCGACAGCCGGTCGTTCCGCTGACACATGGGCTCCTTCGAGCGCGCGCTGTCTATTCTGTTTTTCGATCGTCGGTGCGACACCCACGAATTCCGGCGGAACCGGAGACCCCACGACCCCGCAGGAAATCAGAAGCCCTCCCGCTGTGAGAATCATCAACGCCTTCATGTCAGTAATCGCTCAAGTTCTTTGATCCGCTGGTCCACTCGTGACCGGGCTGTCCCGCCGATCTGTCCTTTGTGATCGATGGCCGCAGCGGTGGTCAACCGAGCCGCCACACCTTTTTCAATGCGGTCACAAAACATCTGCAATTCTTCGAGCGAAAAATCCGTCACCTCGCGCCCTTGATCAAGCGCAGCCCTAACCACTCGCCCAGTGATGGCGTGGGACTCTCGAAAGGGGACACCTCGCATCACCAGGTAGTCCGCCAGTTCCGTGGCCAGCAGTCCTCCACCTTGCAACGCGCGTGTAAGGGCTTCTCGGTTCACGTTGAGACGGCGCATCAATTCCGTCATCACGTCGAGGGAGGACGCCACCGTATCAAGCGCATCAAAGAGCGCCGGCTTGTCCTCTTGCAAGTCTCGATTATAACTTAAAGGTAAGGCCTTGAGCATGGTCAGCAGATTGACCAAGTGGCCGTACACACGGCCCGTTTTTCCTCGGACCAACTCGGGGACGTCCGGGTTCTTTTTTTGCGGCATCATGCTACTTCCGGTGCAAAATGCATCAGGAAGATCGACAAACTGAAACTCCTGCGACACCCACACGATCAACTCTTCACTCAGCCGCGACAGATGCATCATCACTATCGAAAGGGCCGAGGCCACTTCAATCATGAAATCGCGGTCGGATACCGCATCCATACTGTTCGACGTCACCGCAGGAAAGTCCAGCAATTGTGCTGTGTACCGTCGATTGACCGGATAATTGGTGCCCGCTAATGCACCCGATCCCAGCGGCATGACATTGAGCCGGTTGCTCGCGTCGCGCAATCGACTCTTATCGCGTTCGATCATCTCCACGTAGGCCAACAAATGATGGGCGAATAGGACAGGCTGAGCGCGTTGGAGGTGCGTGTATCCAGGCATGATGACGTCACGGTACGCGCCGGCCTTTGCAACCAAGGTTCGTTGAAACTCCATGAGTTGTTGCTGCAACCCATTGAGCTGGTTGCGGAGATAGAGCCGGATATCCAACGCCACCTGATCATTCCTGCTGCGTCCCGTATGCAGTTTGCCGCCCAACGGGCCGATGATCTCGGTCAGTCGTCGTTCAATGGCCATGTGAATATCTTCGTCATGCGGCAAAAATTCGAACTGTCCTCGATCCAGCTCTCGTTTCACCGATTCCAAGCCGTGAATGATCTTACGCGTTTCAGAAGAGGTCAGCACGTGGGCCTTTTCGAGCGTTTTACAATGGGCGATGCTCCCGGCGATGTCTTCGGCGTAGAGCCGACGGTCGATTTCTACCGACCGAGTAAACGCTTCGACCAATTGATGGGTGTGCTCTCGAAACCGACCATCCCACGCCTTCCCGCTGCCTGACTTTGGATGATTCCTGCGCTTGGCCATCAGGACGATGCTTTCTTCCTCTGGGCACGAATCTTCAGGCGTAGCGCGTTCAAGCGGATGAATCCCTCCGCATCTCTTTGGTTGTAGACGTCGTCTTCTTCGAACGTCGCGATATCGAGTCGATAGAGAGACTGTTTGGACTTGCGTCCAGCCAGCGTGCAACTTCCCTTGTACAGTTTCACGCGAGCCGTGCCGCTCACGTCCTTCTGGGCTTCATCGATCGCTTTCTGGATCACTTCGCGCTCAGGGCTGAACCAATAGCCGTTATAAATCAGATCGGCAAATCGAGGGATCAGGCTGTCTCGGAAGTGGAGGACCTCTCGATCCATTGTCAGGGATTCAAGCCCGCGATGGGCTACGTGTAGAATCGTCCCTCCCGGCGTTTCGTAGACTCCGCGCGATTTCATTCCCACATAGCGGTTTTCTACCAAATCGACCCGGCCGACGCCGTGCGCCCCGCCTAATTTGTTGAGATGGGCGAGCAGGGCAGCGGGACTCATTTTTTTACCGTCGACGGCGACGGGATTGCCCGCCTGGTACTCGATCTCAACTTCCAAGGGCTTGTCCGGTGCCTTCGCCGGTGAAACGGTCATTTGGAATATTTCATCGGGTGGAGATTCCCAAGGATCTTCAAGGATGCCGCCTTCATAGCTGATGTGAAACAGGTTTGGGTCTGTGCTGTATGGCTTGGCTTTCGTCGCGGTCACAGGAATGCCATGGCGTTCGGCATATTCGATCAGTTCCCGCCGCGAACGCATGGTCCATTCTCGCCATGGTGCAATGATCCTCAGACTCGGCGCGAGCGCCATGTAGGTGAGTTCGAACCGAACCTGATCATTGCCTTTTCCCGTTGCTCCGTGCGAGACCGCCTCCGCTCCTTCTTTCAGCGCGATCTCAGCTTGCCGGCGAGCGATCAGCGGACGGGCGATCGACGTGCCGAGCAGATAACAGCCCTCATACATCGCATTGCCGCGTAACATCGGAAACACGTAGTCTTTGACGAAGGTATCCCGCAGGTCCTCGACATAGACCTTCTTGACACCGAGCGCATGGGCCTTCGATTTGACGGCCTTGAGATCTTCTCCTTGTCCCAGGTCGGCACAAAACGCGATGATCTCGGATTCATACGTTTCTTGCAGCCACTTCAGAATGACGGATGTATCCAGTCCGCCGGAATACGCGAGAACGATTTTCTTGATCAGCTTTGGTTTCATTCGTGAATTCCTACCGTGCGCCTTTCTTCCGACTGAGCAATTGGGTCAAAATGGCCTTTTGCATATGGAGTCGATTCTCAGCTTGGTCGATGATCACCGACTGCGGACCGTCCAGCACGTCCGCCGTAATCTCTTCTCCGCGATGGGCGGGCAAACAATGCATCACAATGGTATCGGGCTTCGCCCGTTGCAGGAGTCGCCTATTCAACTGATAGGGCGTCAGGGTCCGTAATCGTCTGGCTTGTTCCCTCTCACGCCCCATACTAATCCAGACGTCGGTGTACACCACGTCCGCTTCTTTGACCGCCACCAGAGGGTTCTCTACCACCTCAATGGCGGCGCCGGTGCTCTGACCTTCCATTCGGGCACGATCGATCACCCGTTGATCGGGCTGATAGCCGGAGGGGCATCCGATTGCCACCCGCATACCCATCTTGGCACCCGCTTCGATCAGTGAGTTGGCGACGTTATTCCCATCCCCGACGTACGCCAAACTGATCCCCTTCAGCCGACCCTTGATTTCCTGAATCGTCAGCAGGTCGGATAAGGCCTGACAGGGATGGCTATGGTCGGTGAGTCCATTGATCACGGGCATCGTGGCTTCTGCCGCCCACTCGTCGACGATCGCATGGTCATAGGTCCGGATCACGATGCCGTCCAGGTAGCGGGACAAGACGCGCGCGGTGTCGGAGACTGTTTCGCCGCGCGAGAGTTGGATATCGCTCATGGGAAGCACCAACGCATGGCCGCCCAATTGATTCATTCCCGCTTCAAACGACACGCGGGTCCTCGTCGATGGCTTTTGGAACAGCAGCCCCAGGGTTTTGCCGACCAGCAGCCGATGCGGTGCGCCTTGCCGCTGCTTTCTCTTGAGCGAGGCGGCCAACTGCAGCAAGTCCAAAATCTGCTTGCGCGGCATCGTGGCGACGTCAAGGAGGTCCTTGGCGTATCGGGCAGGGTCGATTCTGTGTTGGACTGGTTGAGCCATCAGTGATGGGAGTCTTTTCCCGCTGTCTGGCGCCGATTCAGCAGCGCACTCAACAACTCAAGGAGCTTGTCGATCTCCAGTTGTGAAATGGTCAAAGGGGGAACGAAGCGCAGCACCCGCTCGTTCGCGGCGTTGATCAACACGCCGCGGGAAAGCGCATCCGCGACCATCGTCTTGGCGTCGGCGTCCAATTCCATGCCCTGCAAAAGACCAAGCCCTCGGATGTCCGTGACGATACGATGGCGGTTCTTGCAGTCGGTGAGTCCCTTGGCCAAATACTCCCCCATGCGGTTTGCGTGGTCCAGAACGCGCCCTTCGAGCAGCACCCGGCAGACAGCCAGCGCTGCGGCACAAGCCAGGGGATTACCTCCGAATGTCGACGCATGGGAACCTGGTGTAAAGGCTGCGGCGACGGATTCGCTTGCCAGACAGGCTCCGATTGGGATTCCACCGGCCAGCCCCTTCGCCAAGGTCATGATGTCCGGTTTTACGCCCAGCTGTTCGTAGGCGAAGAACGTGCCGGTTCTTCCGATGCCGGTTTGGATTTCATCAAAAATCAGAAGTATGTCTTTCTGCGTGCAGAATTCCCGCAAGCTTCTCAGGTAATCGCGATCGGCTACATACACGCCGCCTTCCGCCTGAATGAGCTCGAGCATGATGGCGGCGGTCTGTTCAGTGACCATCGACTCAAGCGCGCTGAAATCATTGAACGGCGCATAGGCAAAACCGGGCATCAACGGCTCAAAGCCCTTCTGGACCTTGTCCTGACCCGTGGCAGTGAGCATGCCCAATGTGCGACCGTGGAACGAATTCTTCATCGTAATGACTTCGAACCGATTCGCGCCATGTCGCTCATGGCCATAGCGTCGTGCCAACTTTATGGCCGCTTCGTTCGCTTCGGCACCGCTGTTGCAGAAGAACACGCGGTCGGCGAACGAGTGGTCGACGAGGACACGCGCCAGCTTCACCTGAGGTTCCGTGTAATAGAGGTTCGATGTGTGGATCAGTTGCGTCGCTTGGCGTTGAATGGCCTGCACAAGGTCGGGGTGGCCATGCCCTAACACGTTGACGGCAATCCCTCCGACGAAATCGAGGTACTCACGCCCTTCCAAATCGTACACCTTGGCGCCTCGTCCTCGGGCAATGGAGATCGGTTGCCGACTATACGTCTGCATCAAGTATTTGGCGGCATCGTCTTTCAGTTCTTCAGTCAGCATGAGTATGGATCCGCTCGGAAAGATGGGAAAATTAGCACAGGGGGACGCACAAGAGCAATAAGTGGCGGGTCGAGGAAGGTTGTTTTAGAGAATGCTGATGTTCTAAGTTTAGGAGGCGCTCAGAGGGCCTAGAGATAGATCCGACAGTCCACTCTCAAGTATGGTAAGGTGAGCGTTTATGACGGCCTGTAGCCGATGCAATCAACAGAATCCTGACGACGCAAACTTCTGCCATCAGTGCGGAACCAAGCTGGCTGAATCCAGAGCTGCCACTGAGGCGACGATGGAGGCCTCCGCCGCTCGACCGATCCAAGACGAGGAGACGCTGTGGCGTCAATTCATCGGCCCCAATGCCGACCACTATGTGACCGTGTTCAAGAAGTTCTCGTCGAACGGCCAACCGCGGTTCGCTCTCTCGTGGAACTGGCCGGCCTTTCTCTATATTTCGTTCCTGTGGTTCTTGTACCGCAAGATGTACCTGCATGCGTTCGTCTATGCCGTCGGTCCGATGGTGTCGACCTACTTCACAGGAGATTTTTCTGCCGGTATCGTCTGGAGCGTCATGGCGGGGGCCACGGCCAACTATCTCTACTATTGGCATTGCCGCGAACATGTCGTCGAAATCAAGAAGGCAAGGGGTGTGGACCAAGCGGGACAAGCGGCGGCGCTGAAGGAATCGGGCGGGGTCCAGCCCTATGTCATTTGGGTCGGGGTCTTCTTCTACATCATCTTTTTGGCGACGCTCACAAAGATGGTGCAAGAGGGCCCACCCGATCTCGATCGACCGGCCGGCGAAATCGGCCGTAGTCAGGGCGCCGGTTTGATGTGAATCGTTCACGACCTAATTCTTGGCGCGGACGGGCCCTTCTGTCCGAGTGAGGAGACTGAGTCATGGCCCGGTTAGTCTTGCTTCGTCACGGGGAGTCCCAATGGAACTTGGAAAACCGCTTCACGGGGTGGGTTGATGTCCCGCTCTCTGCCAAAGGTATCGAGGAGGCGAAGCAAGCCGGTGAAAAGCTCCGCGGGTTTGCGTTCGATCGGGCTTTCACGTCGGTGCTCGCGAGGGCGAATGAGACCCTCCGGATCGTCTTAGAGTCGATCGGCCAAACACAGATCCCCATCGAAAAGGACAAGGCGTTGAACGAACGGATGTATGGGGAATTGCAAGGATTGAATAAGGCAGAAACTGCCCAGAAGTACGGCGATGCCCAAGTAAAGATCTGGCGGCGCAGTTATGATGTCCGGCCGCCTGGTGGAGAGAGTCTAAAAGATACGGCGGAACGGGCGCTACCCTACTACGAGAAGATGATCAAGCCGCATCTGCTCAAGGGAGAAACCATCATCATTGCGGCGCACGGCAACAGTCTGCGGGCACTGGTGATGGAGCTGGATCAACTCTCAAAAGAAGCCGTGCTGGAGCTGAATATCCCCACCGGTGTGCCGCTGTTGTATGAGTTTGATGAGAGTGGGAAGGTGCTGTCGCATCGGTACCTGTGATTTTGAAATCCGCCTGCTTGTCGTATGATCGCTAGAGCGCCTCGTCGAGCAACCTGCCGTATTCGGAAGCCGGCGCATAATCGATGAGCAACACTAGGAGCTTTGGTCGATCCTCTGATGAAATGAGGCCGTGATCATCGATCAAGGCCGCGGTCTCCGCGCAAATTCCCATATGACCGATCCCTTCCTGATCCACCAGGCGGGCATAGTGTTCGCGTCGTGCATTCAGCTCAGGTTGATACGCATCCCAGGTGACTTGTCCTAACCGTCCAGCTTCCCACCAGACGCGATGGATCGATTCGAACAGCTGCTCCTCGATTGCTGCCCGGTACGTGGCGGGGATATGCGCCTCGATAGCGGCCAGGATCCAGTACAGATTGAGCGACAAAATCTCGCGGGCGATGTACTGGACAGTTGAGTCCGACGTCTCAATACCATATTCCTCGAGCTGTGCGGCGGTGATAGGTTGCGGCATTGTCTTGAACAGGGCATCGGCGGCTTCTGCGGGGGTCATGGGAGTCTTTCTGCCGGTTCGCTGGAAGGGGTAGGCCTTGGCATATGCGCATGCGTCGGCATGGATAAGGGTTTCGGTTTAGCGGCAGTTTCAAATGGAGTGGACCAGACTGTCCGTGCACAGGCCAGCCTGGTCGTCGCGCGGCACCCTCAGCGATTAACGATCTTTTGAACCGCCTTTTTGGCTTGAGCAGGCTTGTTCACGACTTGCTCCACCTTCTTGCTTTTACCAGGGGAAGCGAACCACGGAGTGATGATGATCTCGACTCGTCGGTTCTTGCTCCGGCCTTCTGCGGTCTTGTTGTTGGCAATGGGCTTGGTGGCGGCATACCCGACGGTTTTGATGCGGTCGGCGCCCAATCCGCCGTCGATCAAGGTTTGGCCGGCATGTTGGGCCCGTGCCTGAGAAAGTTCAAGATTGTCGCGGAACGGCCTCCGATTGTCGCTCCGGACCGGGATGCTGTCGGTATGTCCGGCGACTTCTATGCGCTGGATACGGAATTGTTGTAAAACGGCACCGATTCGCTCAAGCAAAGACGTCCCCGTCGGGGTCATGGTCGCATCTCCTAGTGCAAACACGTCACCTGAGGCCAGCGCGAGGGTCAACGTATTGCCTCGTTGTCGTAACGCGACCGTCCCTCCCTTGATCTCCTCCTGGAACGTACTCGCCAGATTCTCGCTGACTTTGCCGAGGTCGTTTGATCCGATTTGGCCGGGCGGCGCACTCTTGTTGGAGGCCGCCTGGTTTCCTGGCGTCGGCATGCTCCGACCGAGGCTGGCGAGCAACTGCCTTGCCTGAGTGAGTTGCGTGTTCCGCTCGAGCAGTTCCCTGTCCAGATCCGCCAGGGTGTGGGTCATCTTGTCGAGATTGGACTTGGTCATCTGCAGCTCTTGCTCTTTTGCGGCCAGCCGTTGCGCGGCGTCACTAAGATGTTCGTTAGCGACGATAAACTCTCGCTCGATGTCGATCACTTGCTGCGTGGCCTGTTCGAGACTGCTTCTTGTTCTGTTCAGATTTTGTGACAGGTGTTGATGCGTGTCACGCTGCGCGCAGATTCCAGAGAGCTCCTGTTCCTTCTGGGTCAATTGTGCTTCTAACGTGTCCGCGCGGCTTTTTTCCACGGTTAACTGATTCGCTGCGGCTGCCGTTTTGTCTCGCAGAACGGCCAACTCCTGCTCCTTCGCCGCAAGCTGTTCTTGGAGTTGAGCCGACCGGTCCCGTCCTCTTTCTGTCTCCAAGAGTTGGCTCTGGGGAGCATCGACGGTGAGAGAGGTAGAAGTCACGGGGGCGGTCGTCGGAGAGCTGCCGATATCAGAGGTGTCGTCGCCGTGGACCGGAAAGACATGCGCACCACCAAAGTTGTCTGCTTGAGCGCGCTGCGCATCCGTCGGGGTCCGGAATCCGGCGAGAGTATCCACGAGGTACCCGTGAAGACCGGACGATCGATCGGTCGTCGTCTGGCTGTCGGCAAGGGACCGAAGGCCGGCAGCCAAGCTCGCGTCTTGTCCGTGCACCGCGAAGGTGAAGAGAAACGCAAATGCGACGAACTTCATACTCATGTCTCACCTCACTGCTGGATGAATTGGGTGGCAGCTACTCCACAATCGCCTCAAGATAGTGCGACAGTCGAATGGTGGAGACCGAATGTTCACGCACTCAAATTCAGAGTGGAATCCAAACAGTCGACTTAAGACGTATCGTATACCCCGTCCGGTAAAACGATGCAACTGAGGATTTTCGGTTTTCGCAGGGGAAACAGTGACAATAAACGGCGAGACAAAAACTGAGGAAGACTGAAAAAGGACAATTGCTATCGCCGTGGACGGTCACATGGGCTGCTCTTGCGGATCGTGGGGGTTGCCTTGCGAGATAAAGGGCGACGACATCAAGGTTGCCTTAGGGTCGGTGTGTTGGAGGTTAGAATGCCGAAGACGGAGGAAGCGAAGAAGCAATCTATTGTGGGGGCTCTCACTGGCTTACGCTGAACCTCCGGTAGCTCCCGCAGGCGCGGCAACGTAAACGACCTTGAGTGGAGTTTCGTCTTGCGGGGTCTACGTAAGAAGACTAGAATCAACATGTCGCGCCATGGCACCTAAGGTCATCAAGAAGAAGCGTTGGGTCAAGGCACGACCGCTTGCGCCGGCACACCACACAGAGAGTCGGCAAGGGAACGCGGTTGAAACGGCAAGAGACGATGTCTTTGCCGAAGCCTTCCGCCTGAGTCCTCACCCCATCGGCATCACGGAACTCGAGACCGGACGCTGCCTGGAAATCAATGACGCATGCCTAGAGATCTTCGGCTTTCGTCGAGATGAAGTCATCGGAAAAACGACGTTGATGTTGGGAATCTGGCCCGACCCTCTCGACCGTGTGAGATTAATCGATCGACTTCGAGCTCAAGGAGCAGTCAGAAATCTTGAAGTCTCCATGCGGATGAAGAGCGGAGAACTCCGGGAGTTCCTTATCTCCACGAACGTGATCACGATCAAAGGGAAGGCGTGTATCCTCACGATAGGCAATGACAGCACGGAACGCAAACAGGCGGAAGAGGCGCTCCGCCTGTTCAACGAGACGCTTGAACGGCAGGTCGAAGAACGCACGACGGCATTGAGAACGATGCAGGCCAGGCAACAACTCCTGTTGACGTCCACTCCGGTGGTGCTCTACGCCTGCAGGGCGAACGGGGATTATGGCGCCACATTCATAAGTGAGAACGTGGTGGAGCAACTCGGGCATCGTCCGCAGGATATCATCGACCACTCAGACTTTTGGATCAGTCATGTTCATCCCGATGATCGTGCGTATATGCTGGCCGGTCTTGCGAGGACCTTCGAGCACGGTCGGCATATCCACGAGTACCGGTTCCTTCATAAGGACGGAACCTATCGCTGGCTTCGCGATGAAGTCCGTCTGCTTCGCGATGAGGCAGGCGCCCCGCTCGAGCTCATCGGATTTCATGTCGACGTGTCCGGTCAGAAATGGGCGGACGAAGCGGTGCGCGAAGGCGAGGAGCGGTTTCGCGTCTTCATCGAGCACGCCCCGGCCGCGATCGCGATGTTCGACCGGGACATGCGCTATTTAGGGGCGAGTCGGCGCTGGATGGAAGATTATCGGCTCAACGGAGATATTCTTGGTCGGTCGCACTATGACCTGATTTCTGACTTTCCGGCATGGTGGAAAGAGGTCCATCGTCGGGGGCTCGCGGGAGAAATGCTCAGCAAGGATGAAGACAGGTTCGTCCGATCCGATGGATCCATACAGTGGGTCACATGGAACGTTCGCCCTTGGTATCGCGGGGGGGCGGTAGGCGGTATCGTGATTGCGACGGAAGATGTGACCGTCCGTGTGGAGGCCAAGCGCGCCCTCCACGAGAGCGAGGAGCGATCGGATCAGGTCGTTCGCCTGGCAAACTTTGGGATTTTTGATCATGACCATCGCACCGGGAACGTCTACTGGTCACCGGTGATGCGAGAAATTTATGGCGTGGAACCGAGTGAGCCGGCCTCTGTCGAAGGGTACATCGCGCTTATCCATCCGGATGATCGCGCAGCGGTTGTGACGGCGATGAAGCTGACGATTAGTTCCACAGGCGACGATCGGAACTTGATCGAACACCGCGTGGTGCGGCCAGACGGCAGTATCCGCTGGCTGAGCTTGCGATCATGGACACTCTTCGACAACGAGGAGTCTGAGCCCCGTCCCACGCGAACCTTGGGGGTCATGATCGATATTACGAAACGCAAGCAGGCCGAGGAGGCGCTGAAGCGCAGTGAGCGTCAATTCGCTTCTTTCATGGATAATTTGCATGGCTTTGCGTGGATCAAAGACACTCAAGGACGCTATCTGTACATCAATCGACTCTTTCAAGAATCCCTACTCGCGGGGTCAGATTGGAAAGAAAAGACCGCCCATGAGTTGTGGCCGGAGGAGATCGCCGAACAGTACGAGAGAAACGATAAGACAGTGTGGGAGACCGGGATGCCGCTGCATACGGTGGCGCCGTTCACGCGGAATGGAGAGATTCGGCATGCGCTTGTCAGCAAGTTTCCCATCGTTGATCATAAAGGATCCCCTGCGCTGTTGGGCGGTGTCGCGGTCGACATCACGGAACGCAAGCAGGCGGAAGAGGCGCTTCATCGGCAGCAATCGCAGCTGGAGGAGCTGACGTCCAAGCTGCTGACGGCGCAAGAACATGAGCGTCGACGAATCGCGCGGGACCTCCATGACGATGTGAGCCAACGACTGGCAGCCTTGGTTCTGGAAGTCGCGTCGATCGAGCACAGCCCTCCGTCATGCCCGCGGAAATCGCGCGCGCTGACTACTTTGCGGCAAGGATTGGAACAGGTCTCCGACGATGTGCACAGCCTTGCCTACCGCCTTCATCCGTCGCTCTTGGAACATGCCGGGCTGCGCCCGGCCGTCGAAGACCATGTCCATCAGGTTTCTCGGCGCACGGGTCTGTCTATCCGTCTTAAGGTTGCCGGAGTTTCAACCGCCGTGCCCCTCGATCACGCCACCTGTCTCTTTCGGGTGATGCAGGAGAGCATTCAGAACGTCGTAAAACATGCACAGGCAACAGAGGTGATCGTCCAACTCCGTGGGGCTTCAAAAGGGATCGGGCTGTCCGTCATCGACAACGGAAGAGGGTTTAACCTGGTTGATTTGAGCGCTCATGAACAAGGCCTGGGGTTGAGCAGCATGGAGGAACGGTTGCGGCAATTGCACGGGTTTTTCAGAATTCAGTCAAGACCGTCCCAAGGAACGAAGGTCTGTGCGTGGGTGCCCTTTGAGATGGAGGTCACATGAAACGGCCGCGTATTCTGATGGCAGATGATCACGCCATTGTTCTCGCTGGACTGCGAAAGCTGGTAGAAGCCGAGGGTGAGGTCGTCGGAATGGTGGAGGATGGGCGTGCGCTGGTCGAGCTGGCTCAGCAACTCTGCCCCGACATCATCTTACTCGATATCTCTATGCCGTTGCTGAATGGGTTGGATGCGGCACGTCAATTGACCAAGTTGGTGCCGGAAAGCAAACTCATTTTTTTAACCATGCATGCCACTCCCACCTACGCCACGGAAGCCTTTAAGGCCGGAGCAGCCGGCTATTTGATTAAGCGATCTGCGGCGGTGGAATTGAAGCAAGCAATTCAGGCGGTGATGCGAGGTCAGCACTACATGACGCCGCTGATCACGAAGGATGTGCTGGCGGCGACGCTTCAGTCGCCGGAGGGGCAACCAAGTAAGCCGTTAGTCACGTCTTTGACACAGCGGCAACGTGAAGTGCTCCAGTTGGTCGCGGAGGGAAAGGGAACTAAGGCGATTGCCTCCCTCCTCAATATTTCCGTGAAGACCGTGGAATTCCACAAGTTTCGCATTATGGGCGAGCTGAATCTGCATTCCACCGCCGAGTTAATCAAGTATGCCATCGCCGAGGGTCTTGTGAGCGTGTCGACCTAGGTCCGTACCGGGGGCAGCAACTGAGCGGGTCTTACAATCATCAGGACGCTCACATCCAGTTACTAGTAAGATACCCGCTTCTTTCTAGAAACTTTCCTAGTTCACAAAGTTCATCCTAATTTATTAGGATACCATTTAAGGTCGATGCAGGTTTGCTTCTAAAGTTCCTGTGCTGAAGAGGGGTTTATGCGGGTTTCAGCTATCATAGACCGTGTCCATTTTGCACTGGAGCAGTTTGGCGCGCGCTGTTCGATGGAAGAAGTCGTCGGGCTTTGCCCCGACCTGACGTGGAATCAAGTGTATTTAGCCATCGATTACTTGAGTAAGACAGGAAAAGTTCGTGTGACGTTGGATTCAGATAGGACCTACTCGGTTCAGGCCTACCCGGGGACAGCCGAACCCTCCCGCGTTTCTTCCACGCACGGTCACGTTCAGACCACTGTGTAGCAATCTTACAGGGTTCCGTCTGCACCAGTCCGGCCAGAGCGCAATCGTATCGCGTTCTCATAGTTTGCCTCGTTGTACCTCTTGATGACGATGCACTGCGCAAGTCCGCACTGCAAACCATAGCAGGACCGGTGAAGCTCAATTCTCTCCTTGCCCTCTTCATCTGCTCGGGTGATGCCTCATCAACACGAGGGGGCGCTGAAACCCAAGATGGTGGTTATGGTACAGTGTCGAACCCATGAAGGTCTTTGTGCTGGGAGTGGGGGCGACTGGATCGTTAGTGGTCAAGCTGCTGAAGCGCCAAGGCCATCACGTGTCTTGCGGCGACCGTGATCCTACCCGTGCCCGAGAGTTCCTGGGTGGAAACCCTGATATTGTCATTCAATGCGTCAACGCCAGGAATCTTCGCAGTGTCGTCAAGGCAGCTCAAGGATGCCATCTTCTCATCAATGCCTGCCCGCCGATCATGAACAATGTCCTGATGCGCGCGGCTCTGCAATCGCGTAGCCACTATCTCGATACCGCGTCACGACTAAAACCCAACCCGTTTCGTCCGGAACAGTTTTCCTTCGAGCGAGAGTTCAGGGAAAAAAGACGATGGGCCCTCATCCACGCCGGAGTCGCACCTGGATTAACAAACCTCTTCACCGCCGATGCGGCGGCTCATCTGGATGAACTCGACAGGGCAGAAATCCGAATTTTTGAGGACACATCGTCCGATGCTCCTGTCTCGCAATGGTCCGCCGAGTCTTCGTTCGACGAAGCGGTCTCGCGCCCTCGTGTTTACCGCGAAGGGCAGTTCAAGTTCGGCGCTCGATTTGGAGAGCGAGAGCGGTTTAGATTCCCGCCCCCGATCGGGCCGGTTAGCGTTGTGCTTGCCGCCCAAGACGAAGTCACGACATTGCCCCGCTTTCTTCGATTGAAGAGTGTGGATGCAAAAATCGGCGGAACCGACATGAACCGCCTTCGGCGATGGTATCGACAGGGGATACTCACTCGGTCGCACGGCCTCAGTGCGGCGAGATTCCCAGCGACTGCGGCACCGGCTACGATGGGCAGACTATTTCGCCGGGGGATCTTGCGCAATGCTCGCTTTGCCGTGGCGGTGTTGATGTATGGGACAAGGCAGGACCGTCCGTGTCTGGTTCGCTGGGATGCGCGGTTTCCGTCACTGTTCGCCTTGCGGCGCAGAAAACTCGCCTACGCACCCATTGCCTGGAGCACGGCTCATCTCGTGGCTATGTTTGTCAAACACATGCCGCGCGGCCTGGTAGGCGTTCAAGTACCTGAGACCTTACCGGCTCGTACGCGACAGGCGATCTTGCGCGATACCAGTTCAAACGGCCTTCGCATAAGGAGAACGGTGACGAACTGGAAGGGGACGGAATAGCCTTTGCCTCCTCCAAGTTACGAACCCTACACTTTTGTGTCCAGGCTAGTTGACAGTACGTGTTCTTCGGATTAAATTTGTGGCGCAAATTGGTTCCCAAATGTCCGTGGGGCCGAGTTGTTGTTCTGCATCAGACCCTGTGGTATCAGGCGTGACGGTTTTATTGCGGGGACGATGCCTATCGGTCTCAGACTTGGGAAGTGTGCTGTGATGTACTACTTCATTCCGTGATGGGTCCGGACGAAAGGAGTAGCCATGGATAGTACCTTCATCATGTTTGCGATCGTGATGCTTGTGATCTTTATCGGCGGCATCATCGTGTACAAGAAGAGTGTTTAGGTATCGTTTCACCACGTACCTTCATCTTGTAGGTTGCTGAACACCTGTACGCACGGTAGCAGGGTGACTGTTGGGTGTGCAGAGCTTAGGTGTGCCGGTGTAAGGGGAGTATCTTGATCACCTACTCGCGAATTGCCTTGGCTCGTTTTTGAAGGTAGGCGTTACGGACCGCCGCATAGAGATCCAAGGTAGACTCCTCCACCCCCTGGAACTTCTCCAAGTTCAACGAACGATCATTCACGATTTCAGTTCCGCGAGCGGTAATAAGTATGAGCGAAGTCGTGACTCGATTCTTATGCGGGATTATGGATGGGATTGCGTCGATCTCAATAATCGGGAGCACCAACCAGTAGATAGGGTTGAGGGCGATATCCCCCACATACCCGACGAGATCTCGAATCGTATAGGGCTGTAGGAACGGCAACACGACGTAGGGCCCTGGCGGGATCCCGTAGAATCCAAGTGTCTGACCGGTATCTTCCTCTGGTGTCACGAGGCTGAGGTATTGCGCCACATCGAATAATCCGCCGATTCCAGCCGTCGTGTTTACAACAAATCGTCCGGCTTCTATACCGGCTCCTTTAAATTTTCCTTGGAAAAGATTATTCATGAAGCGTGGAGTCACGCGGATATTGTAGAAGAAATTGCTAACGGCGACCTGGACGGTGTCGGGGACGACAACGTTATACCCCTTGGCCACCGGCTTGAGCAGCCAGTGATCAAACTGCCGGTTGAATTCAAACACCTTCGTATTCACCGGCTCCCATGGGTCATACTCGTCGATCGTCTCCTCACCCGGTTCGGCAAAGGGATCGAACGGCTCATCTGAAGATTGATTGCGAGCGGTTACAAAGAGCGGAGGGACGGAAGGAGTCGGAGAGGCATCCGCGATAAGAACGGTCGTAGAGTTTTGCTCGGGGCGCGGAACCTCGGATCGCAGTGGGTGCTCATGCCCAGCACAACCGGAAAGTAGCACGAAGAAAAGAGCAAAGACGAGTCCACAGATACTCCCGAACGACCGGGTCGGCCTACAACCAGTCTGTATTGTCATGCTTAGCCTGATCCTCCTGGGCATCAATGAATCAGCAGCGCCAGTGCGGCCTCGCACTGTACCAAAAGACGAGTCTTGCGCCAATCACTAAATTTCTGACTCCTATATACGAAGAAGCATATAGAATGCACCCGCGCCTCCTTGTAATCATGGCATTACGATTGCTTGCTAATCATCCGTTGATGGGCATGGAAATCGTTTGTAGCCGAGCCTGGGGCCTGGAATCAGATATTCGTAGGGCTTGCCAGAAGGTTCTTGAGAACCTCATGACACTGAACGAAGGAGGATACCGATGAAAGCCGTGATCGGAGTCGATGGGTCAAAATATTCGGAGTGGGCGCTGGAATGGCTCGGACGAATCCCCTTTCGTGCCGCGCCTCGAGTGACGGCGATTCATACCATTGATTTTAATTCTGCTCGACCACCGTTGATCACGCATCCAACCGTGACGGGGTATGAACCGGATGTCGGCGAGACCATTCATTTCTTGGAGTCTCGCGCCAAGCAAGTCGAAGCGGAAACGAAGCGGCGTATGGAAGACCTGGGGTTGAATGGATCAGTGCGTGTAGAGAAGGGGCAAATTGCACAGGCGCTGTTGAAACATGCGGGAGGTACGGCCTTGATCGTGGTGGGCAGTCGCGGCCTGGATGCAATCGACCGGTTCATATTGGGGAGCGTGTCCACGGCGGTTGCCCTGCACGCGTCATCTCCCGTCCTGATCATTAAGGAACCACCACACACGCTTCGGCGAGTATTGGTCGCGACAGATGGGTCTGCGTCATCCGGTAAGGCGATTCAGTTTATGCTGAGACGGTTCAAGGTTATCCGGGGGGCCGATCCAATCGTCATCCTGTTGGTGCATGTCATGCCCTTTCTGCGCTATACGGTCGTGAAGGAGGCGGGAGAAAAATTACTTGCGCGGGAGGCGGCCAAGCTCGAAAATGCCGGCTATCCGGTTAGGCAATTCCCATGTGTGGGACCGCCAGCAGAAGAGATTATGAAGGTGGTAAACCGCGAGCAACCGGACCTGATCGTGACCGGAGCCAAGGGACGGAGTGCGATAGCCCGTTTCCTCCAGGGAAGTGTCTCCACGAAACTCGTGCAGCAGAGTGCTTGTTCCGTCCTCATCGTCAGGTAAGTGCGTAACGTTAGAATGTGCGTTCTTCGATACTCAGTCGTTGCTCGCCCCTCAGCGGGCGAGCAACGATAGCAGTCGGAAAGAGAGAGCGAGGCGAATTCAGAGTGTCACTCATCTGGGAAAGGTTCATGACGTGGGCTCACCTCTCGTCTTCAGCGCAAGGTCACTTCTCAGAGTTGATACAGCCATCTCCCCGAGGGACACCCGATTCCTAGACGGCACATTACGAACTCTTCTTGTACACGACCAGCCCAGCGATGAGGAGTGCTCCCATCACCCCCGCGAACAACCACAACGTATCCATAAAGAAGCTCCTTTCGGTTAGTAACGGTACTGAATCCCGCAAGAGGGGATAGCAACTACTGTGCGCGGAATAGGCCAAGCAGACTGACCGTAACGTTGCGACAATAAGTGTGTCTGGGCGGCTCTGGCGCGGATGTTTCGGAAGTTTGGGGAGAATGTCCCCATGTTCGTCCAGTTGATTGGACAAAGCAGGGAAAGGAAGTTCTCACCGATAAGGCCTTGGTCTAGACGCTATCCAAGACACTCTCGCCCATGCGCGGTAGACATGTCTTGCTCCGGTCCGATCGGGACTATGCGGGTGGGATTGATGTTGCCATGGGTAACATAGTAATGCCGCTTGATATGGTCGAAATTGACGGTTTCAGCAATGCCGTCTGTTTGGTAGAGGTCTTTGAGATAGCCGAAGAGGTTTGGGTAGTCGATGATTCGTCGGACATTGCATTTAAAATGCCCATGGTAGACCGCATCGAACCGCACCAAGGTGACAAAGAACCGCCAGTCGGTTTCCACGAATTCCGATCCGAATAGGAAACGGCGGGTTGCAAGTCTTGCCTCGAGTTGATCGAGCGCTGCGAACAAGCCGCGCGCCGCTCGTTCGTAGGCGCGTTGAGATGTGGCAAATCCGGCCCGGTAGACCCCGTCGTTTACATTCTCATAGATGAACCGATTGAGTTCGTCGATCTCCGGCCGGAGTCTTTCCGGGTATAAATCGATCTGACTCTCGGTCAAGCGATTGAACTCACTGTTGAAGACTCTCATCAGGTCGTCGTCGGAATTGGAGACGATGCGTTTGGATACGGTATCCCAGAGGACTGGAACAGTCACGCGACCGCGAAAGTGCGGGTCTGTGGCACTGTAGGCCTCACTGAGAAAATGAAACCCGTTGAGGGCGTCGACAGAATGACCGGGCCCCTCGCGAAAGGCCCAGCCCTGCTCGTCGCGAAGGGGATCCACGACGGTCATCCCGATCACACCCTCAAGTTTCTTGAGTGTGCGTACGATGATGGTGCGATGCGCCCAAGGGCAGGCCCATGACACGTACAGGTGGTAGCGACCGGAGGCAGACGGGTAGCCAGAGTTGCCGTCGGCTGTCACCCGCTTTCGGAACCGGTCCGCCTGGCGCATAAACTCACCGGCTGTCAATTGTTCCTCCGGAAATTGGGCCTGAATATTCATGCCAAGTCGACTCCTTTCTTAAACAGTATCTCCTATTCCACCACTTCCACCACCAAATCATCACGGACAGTCTCAGGTTCAGCTGTCGCATTTTGCGACAGCGGCCTACTTGCACCGTGGCAATAGGCGACGAATATTGGACTTTACGATGAGAAAACAACGTCCCTGAGGGGCATGCCCCGTGCGAGAGAGTTGACAGGAGAACTGAACCGGAAGTCAAAGGGCAGTGGCAAACCATGGTCACTCATAACTGACAACCCCATGTATCAGGACAACGAGGGATATTTCGTACAAGAGCTGATTCACGGTCTGGTGGCCTGTCTGATCATCGTGATGGGACTGGGCTGCGAGAACCAGTCGGTCGATACCACTCCGGTCAAGACAGACCCGATTCATTCGCAATCAGGGCTGTTGCGACTGACGCCGGAAGAGTTATCGCGGATAAAACTGGAACTGGTTCCGGTGGTGCAAGGTCAGATGCTTTCGCATCATGAGTTTCCCGCAACCGTCCAGGCCAACCAAAACGAATTGGCCGAAGTCACGACCCTGATCCGTGGTCGGGTCGTCAAGGTCTATGTCGATGTCGGGCAAGACGTCAAGAAAGGGGCGCCGTTGGCGATGCTCCACAGCGTGGATCTTGGAGTGGCTGAGGGAGAATACTTGAAGGCGAAAACCAGGTTGGAGGAGGCGGAACGATCGTACGCGCGGGCCAAGGAATTGTACGACAACAAGGCGGTGAGTTTGGCTGAACTACAGCGCCGTGAGGCCGCGATGAAGACCGCGCGAGCCGAAGTGCGCGAAACACAGAACCGTCTGGAACTGCTCGGTGTACCTCGGGAGGAGATTGACAGACTGGACCGGGAACATACGATCAAGGCCGACGTCCCTTTGCGTGCACCGTTCGCTGGACGGGTGATCACGCGCAACCTCACGCGGGGAGAAGTGGTCGAAACGGATCAAAAGCTCTTCACCGTGGCGAATCTCACGGACGTGTGGGTCATCGGCCATGTGCCGGAGAAGGACGTGCGATTCATCCGGAAAGACCAGAACGTCGACGTGATCCTGGCCGCGTACCCGCACGCTATTTTTTCAGGAACGATCACCTATATCGGCGATACGCTTGATCCGGCCACCCGCACCATGAGCCTACGAGTGACGGCACCGAACCCGGATCGTCTGTTGAAACCGGAGATGTTTGCCATTGTGCGTGTGTATACGGCGTCGAGTCCGGAGACGTTGAGCCTGCCGCTCACGGCGGTCCAAGACGGGCCTGACGGCAAGATAGTGTTTGTTCAACGGGAGCTCGGCGTCTTCGAGGCGCGAACGGTCAAGTTGGGGAATGAAGAGGGGGATGTGGTCAGGGTGTTGGAGGGGGTCAAGGTAGGCGAGCAAGTCGTGACGAAGGGCTCGTTCGCCCTCAAGTCCGAAATGGAACGGCACAAGATCGAGCCGACTCAATGATTGTCTCGCTTCTGGAATTTTCACTGCGGCAACGGATTTTGGTCATCGGCTTGGCCTGTCTGTTGTCCGTTCTCGGCGTCTTTGCCTTCGAGTCCATCCCGATCGACGCCTACCCCGATGTGACAAACATCCAGGTGCAGGTGTTGACCGAAGCGCCGGGGCTGGCACCGATCGAAGTGGAGCGGTTCATCACCTATCCACTCGAACTCCAGTTGACAGGTCTGCCGGGCATGGCTGAAATCCGATCCTTGTCGAAATTCGCCCTGTCCCAGATCACCGTCGTGTTCAGGGATGACGTGGACATCTATTTTGCTCGCCAACTGGTCCTCGAACGGATCATGGCGGCGAAGGATCGGCTGCCCGAAGGTCTCGAACCGATTATGGCTCCGGTCACGACGGGCCTCGGGGAGGTGTATCAATACTATATTGAAGGGCCTCATGGGACGGCGACCGACCCTCAAATTGTGGAGAAGGAGTTGACTGACCAGCGCACGATGCAAGACTGGGTGCTGCGCCGGCTGTTGAAGAGCGTGCCGGGTGTCATCGATGTGAACGGCATGGGCGGGTTTGTGAAGCAGTACCAGGTCCTCGTCGATCCGGCCAAGCTGCGGAAGTTCGACTTGACGCTCCATCAGATCTATGAGGCGGTGGTGAAGAACAACGCCAATGTCGGCGGCAACGTGTTGGAACGGCATGCCGACCGCGCGATTGTCCGGGGTGTAGGCCTGATCAAGAGCGTGACTGATATCGAATCGATCATCGTGAAGGAATCCGGTGGCACGCCGGTCTTCGTTCGCGATGTTGCGGAGGTCCGCATCGGCCATGCCGTTCGCCATGGCGCAGTCGTCCTTAATGGAGAGCGGGAGGTAGTGATCGGTACGGTGCTCATGCTTCGGGGAGGCAATGCCAGTCAAGTGGTCGAAGCAGTCAAGGCTAAGGTGGATGATATCGAGCAGACCAATGTCCTTCCTGCCGGTACAAAACTGATCCCATTCTACGACCGTATCGAACTGGTGAATGCCGCCGTGCACACGGTACGCGATGCGTTGATCGAAGGGGTCATGCTGGTGCTCTTCGTCTTCCTTTTCTTCATGGGACATGTGCGCAGCGCGATTGTCGTGACCATCGCGTTGATCGTCATTCCGCTCATGACATTTATCATAATGGAACGGCTAGGTTTCTCGGCCAACTTGATGACGCTGGGTGGGCTGGCCATCGGCGTCGGCGTAATCGCGGATGGGTCGGTGGTCGTGGTTGAAAATGCGTACCGTCATCTTGCGGCGAACAACAGCGGAGCGAGGAAAGGTACGCTCGAGGTGATCCTGCACGCCACCAAGGAAGTCGGCCAGCCGATCTTCTTCGGCATTCTGATCATCAGCGTCGTGTTTCTCCCGCTTATGACGCTCCATGGAATGGAGGGGAAGATGTTTGCGCCGTTGGCCTATACGCTGGTGATCGCGCTTCTTGCGTCGTTGGTGGTGACGCTGACCCTCTCACCGGTGCTCGCGTCGTTCTTCCTCCGCAAGGATCATCGGCAAGAGACGCGCCTTACGCTCTGGATGAGGCAGCGCTATCTGACGGTGTTGCGATGGTCGCTCGGGCACCGTGGTATCGTTCTGACTGGTTCCACCTTAATCGCGTTGAGTAGCCTTGCCATCATTCCCTTCGTGGGGCGGGAGTTCATCCCGCTCCTTGAAGAAGGGGCCTTGACTCCCCAGGTTGTGAGGCTTCCGAGTGTGTCGCTGGCCGAGTCAATCGAGATGGAGAAGCAGACACAGAAGGTGATGTTGGAATTTCCGGAAGTGAAGATGGCGGTGAGTAGGATCGGGCGGGCCGAAATTCCGTACCACCCGGAAGAGCTGTATGAGAGTGACCCGATTGTGTCATTACACGACCGCGGTAGCTGGAAGACGGCCAAGACTCAATCGGGATTGACCGATGCCATCCGCCGGAAGCTGGCGGAGATTCCCGGCATTTCCATCCTCATGAGTCAGCCTATACAGGAACGGGTCGATGAGCTGATTTCCGGCATCAAGACCGAATGCGCCATCAAGCTGTTCGGAGACGATCTCGCTGTGCTTCATGACAAGGCGGAGGAGGTTGCCGCCTTGATGCAGCAGATCAAGGGAGTCAAAGACATCAAGGTCGAACAGATCGCGGGCCAGCCATATCTCATCATCGATATTGAGCGGCAAAAGATCGCCCGCTACGGGATCAATGTGGCTGATGTGCAGGAGATCATCGCCACCGCCATCGGGGGCAAGGTGGCGACCCATGTGTACGAGGGCGAACGGCGATTTGAGTTGACCCTTCGTTATCCGGAACCGCAACGCAACAGCATCGGCACCATCGGGGAGATTCGCGTGAAATCGGCTTCCGGCCCACTGATCCCGATGAGCGAACTCGCCACAATTGATATGCGCGAGGGGCCGGCCCGCATCAGCCGAGAGCAGGTGAAGCGCCGCATCTACATCGGCTTCAATGTCGTCGGGCGGGACATCGGCGGTGTCGTAGACGAAGGGCGCACGAAGCTCGCGGCACAGCTCCGCTTACCGGAAGGGTATACCGTCGTATGGGGCGGTGCGTTTGAAAATATGGAACAGGCCAACGCGCGGCTCATGATTGTGGTTCCCATTACGTTGGGACTCGTCTTCTTCCTGCTGTTTTGGGCGTTCCATTCCTTACGCTACGCCACGTTGATCATCCTCAATCTCCCCTTCGCATTGATCGGCGGCGTGGTCGCTCTGTGGCTGAGCGGGCAGCACTTGAGCGTGCCGTCCTCCATTGGATTCATTGCGTTGTTCGGACTTGCGGTAGCAAACGGGATCGTCCTCGTCTCGTATATTAACCAGCTGCGCCATGAAGGGATGCAGACGGAGGAGGCGATTCTGACCGGGTGCAGTCTGCGCCTTCGCCCGGTCGTGATGACCATGATGACCACGTTGCTCGGTCTCCTGCCTCTTGCGCTGGCCCAAGGGATTGGCGCCGAGGTTCAACGGCCGCTTGCGACGGTCGTGATCGGAGGGATCTTCACCTCGACAGCGCTGACACTCGTTGTTCTGCCGGTGCTGTATAGTCTGTTTGGCGGACGTGAGGTGAAACTAGAGGAGGCGCCGGAATAAGTGTAAGGGAATGGAAAGCGCATGGAAGATCAGGCATTGATCTTGCGAGTGTTTTGGTGAGCCGGCCGGACCCGTCCAGGCTTTATTGCGTTTCCAGCAGAGGAAACCGAATTCACGGTGCGATAAATGGAGAAGGGGGTTTCCCATGAGAGACATGTTGGTGAGGGCGATGTTGCTGTGCCTCTTCGTGATCTCAGGGGGGGGTGTGCATGCAGCCGGCGCCGACGATCCGGACTTCGCGAAAGGGGCGGACCTGCTGAAGCAAAAAAAGTATGCGGAGGCGCGCGCCGCGCTGGAAACCGGCTTAGCCAAGAGCCCATCAAATGTGGTGGCACATTTCAACCTGGCAGAGGCTTGTCGAGGGCTGAAATCCTGGGCCTGCGCCGAAGAGCATTACGAGACCGCGATAGAGCTGAATGCCAAATCCATTGCGGCTGGATCGATGGAACCACGCATACCAGTGCCGAAACACAAAGCCTGGCAATTGTTTGATGACGCGAAGGTGTGGCGGTTGCTGGAGGAAGCGAGGGGTCTGATCACCGGTGGGCAGGGTCAGCCCGACAAGATGAAGCAGGCGAAGAAGGCTCTGGACAGTGCCAACGAACTGGGTCTCACCGATGAGCAGAAAGACATCGCGCAATACTTGCAAGCGAAAATCCCTGGGCAGCGATCGGCCACTGCGCCAGGCAGTTCGAAGCCCGATGGGGTAACAGAAACGGCAGTCCCAGTCGAACCACGCGATGTGCCGATGGTCCTGGTGCCGGCGGGAGAGTTCATGATGGGAAGCAATCTCAGCGATGACGAAAAGCCCATGCGGCGTGTCTTCCTCAATGCCTTCCTCATGGATACATATGAGGTGACCGTCGGGCAGTATGCCAGGTATCTGGAAGTGACGGGCATAGAGGAACCACCGGACTGGAGTGTCATGAATCAATCCCAACATCAGAACCGCCCGGTCGTCAACGTGGATTGGGGGGATGCCGTCAACTACTGCAAGTGGGCCGGCAAGCGCCTCCCGACTGAGGCGGAGTGGGAGAAGGCGGCACGAGGAACAGATGGGCGGATCTATCCCTGGGGAAACGAAGCACCGACTCGGCTTCACGCGAATTTCGGGAGAAAGGATTGGGAAGACCATCTGGCCTTGGCCCCGGTTGGGTCGTTCGAAGCCGGGAAAAGTCCCTATGGCCTCTATGACATGGGCGGCAATGCCTGGGAATGGGTCTTTGATTGGTATGGTCATGACTTTTATAAGAAAGGCCCGAAGAAGAATCCCATTGGGCCGGCAAAGGGGGACACAAAAGTGGTCCGGGGCGGGTCCTGGCTCTATGTCTCTGAATTTCTGCGCACCTCGTTCAGGTTCAATGCCGATCCGTCCGGTAAACAGTTCGGCTATGGGTTCCGTTGCGCCAAGACCCCGTAACCTGTAGCCTGTCGATCAACGAGCGACCGGTAGGTGTTTGAGGTATTCGACTCAACGATATTTGGCAAAGCAGATCAAGTCGAGATGGTCATAATGGTTCGGAAGAAGAGATTCGGCCTTGTATCCAAGGTCCGTGAAGAACTGAATGTTTCTGGCCGTGCGCAGCATGGTACAGGCATAAAACTTATGGGCATCGGTCGTCGCGCGCTCGATCTCGCGGATCAACGCTTTGCCGACTCCGCGAGACTGGCGCCCGGGGCTCACGGAGAGCAACCGTATCACGCAGACGCCGGCTACCGTCCAAAAGCGTACGGAGCCGACGATCTCTCCTTCCGTCTCGGCGACGTAAATATGTTTCTCTCTCGCGTCTTCCTTCAGGCTTTCAAGGGTTTCCGTTGTCCAACCACTCAGCTTGTAGATGCCGGCGTATTCGCCGAATGCAGCCTGTTGCACCTGGAGGAGCGCGGGAAAGTCCACCTCGATCGCTGGTCGAACATGAATCACAGGCTGAGTCCTGGGTTAGAGGATGACGGGTGCTCTTTTCTTCATAGCGGAATGAAGAACGATTCGCAAGAACGATAGAACCCGCACTGATCGAGCAGTGCAGGGCAACAGGTTGAAGGGCGTGTCGGTTCAACTATTTCATAGGAGGTTCCATGCTGAAGGAAGTCGCAGGAGATATCTTACAGACGAAGGCAGAAATGGTGGCGCACGGCGTGGCGCCGAACGACGGGTATGCGAACGGCTTAGCACTGAGTCTGCGCCAACAGTGGCCCGCTATGTATAAAGATTTTAGGCACTACTGCCAGACGTTTACTCCAAAGACCGGTGAATTGTGGGCCTGGGCGGGCGTCGGTGGGGTACGAATCGTGAGCCTGTTTACCCAAGAGCCCGCTCCCGGCCACGGAGCCAAGCCGGGGAAGGCCACGATCGAGAATGTCAATCACTGTC
Organism: uncultured Nitrospira sp.; assembly: GCA_964435885.1. Classification (GTDB taxonomy): domain Bacteria; phylum Nitrospirota; class Nitrospiria; order Nitrospirales; family Nitrospiraceae; genus Nitrospira_D. The sequence continues at coordinate 49,490 of CAYTAS010000016.1, forward strand.
TGAAAGCCCTCTCCAAGCTGGTTGAGAACGAGAAGGTCAAGAGCCTCGCGTTGCCTCGCTTGGCGACCGGTGTCGGCGGCCTCGACTGGAAGGACGTGAAGCCGTTGCTTGAAAAGCATCTCGGCCACTTGTCTA